>NZ_CALHQO010000161.1:0-10776 GCF_938036635.1 uncultured Leptotrichia sp. | reverse complement strand
TTTTCCATTGTGTTTGAGTTGTTCTAATTCTTTGACAAATTCGTCTGCTTTTCCGACGATGATAAAACGTAAATTGTTGTATTTGATATACTTGTTGGCTGCACGCTTTACATCGGCTACGGTTACAGCTTCTATGTTTTTGATATAGTTGTTGTAGAAATCTGAAGGGAGTTTCTGAATCTCACGAGTTACTGCAAGGTCGGCTATGGTAGAAGGATATTGGGTGGACATCACAAAGCTACCGATAAGTTGTCCTTTTACCTCTTTGAGTTTCTGCTCGCTTACATTCTCTGTTTGGATACGCTTAATTTCCTTAAGGATTTCTACTACGGACTTGGCAGCTACTTCATTACGTACTCTGACAGAGACAAAGAAGTTGGCCAAGGTAAAGCGGTTGGTACCCATATAAGAGCGTGCGCCATAGGTATAACCATGTTGTTCTCGTAGGTTAATGTTGATATAGCTACCATAGTCCCCTCCGAGGATTTGGTTGAGTACCTTCACCGCGAAATAGTCCTTGTCGCTCATCTTAAGTGGATAGAGGTTGAAGGCACTGATTTCGGTTTGTACAGCGGTAGGTACATCTACAAGATTCACTTGGGTGTATTGTACATCACGAGGGGTAGGGATGCTTAGCTGTAATGGAGTAGCAGGAAGCCAGTCATGGAAGTCTTTCATAACCAATTTTTCTACTTCCTCAGTATTTACATCTCCTACCACTACCATATAGGCACTAGAGGGAGAGAAATAAGTCTTATAGAAGTTGGTAATATCATCAAGAGTGATCTTCTTAAGAGATTCTTCGGTATAGAAACTTCCATAAGGGTGGTTTTTACCATAGGTAAGAGCGCTGTTGAGGCGATAGATGATGCTCTGAGCGCTGTTTTCATCTGCCTTAAGGGAAGCGATAGCTTTGTCGCGAGCCTTGTCCAATTCCTCTTGAGTGAAGTTAGGGTGTAAAGCCGCATCAGCGAAAAGTTCCAATACTCTAGGGAAATAACGGGTAAGTGAGTAGGTAGAACCCCCATCCACAGTGATATATACGGTAGCTCCTAAGCGATCGGTTTCTTCTACGAAAGCCTCTTTGGAAATGCTCTTAGAGCCACCTCCCATAAGCTCAGAGGTAAGATAGTACATCCCTGGTTTCTGAGTCTCATCGATAGGAGGGCGGTCAAGAGAAAGGCTTACCGAAACATGGGGGAGCTTATGGTCTTCCACAACCATGAGAGTAAGTCCATTGGGTAGCTTCTTTATATAAGGATCACCCAAGGTGAAAGAAGGCAATTGGGTAGGTTCAGGCATCTTGTCACGATCAATCTGAGCAGACAAGAAAAGAGGAGCAAGCAAGGCAATGCTTGAGAGTAATATTTTTTTCATGGAAGTGTTTTTTTAGTTGGACTTTTTTTCAGGGAGATAATCTATCTCCAAACGTTGGTTAGCATTGAGGTACTTTTTGGCTACACGGCGAATGTCTTCGCGAGTTACCTTACGGTAAAGATCCAATTCCTTGTTGATAAGGTTGGTATCCTTGAAGAAGGTATAGTCCATAGCTAGGGAGTAGGCAATACCTTGTACATTGGAGTTAGTAGCTACATAAGTAGTCTCGAATAGGTTGAGGAGCTTTTCGTATTCCTTTTCGGAGATAAGTTCATTCTGTAAGCGTGTGATTTCCTCGTCCATATCCTTGGTAAGTTGTTCCAAAGGAGCATCTTGTGCTACGGCAGCAATCATAAGAATACCTGTATCTTCGTAGTTACAAGTGTAGGAGATGAATTGGAGCACTTCTTTTTTCTCTTCAACCATTTTCTTGTAGAGGCGAGAGCTTTCTCCATTGGCAAGGATGGCTTGAATAAAGTCCATAACACGGGCATCCTGCTCGGTCATTTTAGGCGTACGCCAAGCTAATACTTTAGCAGGGGCAGTGATATTGGCATCGTAGTCAGTTACTTTTTTCGTCTGGGTGATAGGAGCATCCATAGTGTAGTTACGTACAGGCTTGGCTACATGGTTTTGGATAGGGCCGAAGTAAGTTTCTATCCAGCTTTTTGCCTGCTCTTTTTGGAAGTCTCCCGCTACTACCAATACGGCATTGTTAGGATTGTAGTAGCGCTGATTGTAGTGGATAAAGTCTTCAAGCTTAGCTGAGTTCAAATCCTCCATGCTACCAATGGTTGGGTGCTTGTAGGGGTGCTTATCGAAGAGGTGGTTCTGCACTACAGGCATGTAGATGATCTTTCCGTAAGGCACATTGTCAGTACCTTCGCGTTTTTCTTCTTTGACAACCTCTTTTTGAGTATCTACCCCGATTTGGTTGATTACAGGGTGTAGCATACGTTCGGCTTCCATCCAGAGGGCAAGTTGTAGGCTGTTGGAGGGGAGGGTCTCGTAGTAGTAGGTTTTATCCACATCGGTAAAGGCATTATTGTCGCCCCCGTGGGAAGAAACAATGTCAAACCAACGGCTTCTTGGGATATTCTTAGTTCCCTCAAAGAGCAGGTGCTCGAAGAAGTGGGCGAAGCCTGATTTGCCAGGGAGGTCATCTTTGGCTCCTACGTGGTACATAACAGTGGTGGTAACCACAGGAGCGGAGTTGTCCTGATGCAAGATTACGTGAAGCCCATTAGGCAAGTCGTATTCTTCAAAGTTGATTTTTTGCGCCATAGCCACAGTGGAGGACAATAGCAAGGCACCGAAAGTAAAAAAATATTTTTTCATAAATGAAAATGATAAAAAAGTAATGCAAAGATTTGAAGATTTTGGATTAAGTACAGAGATGCTTAACGCTTTAAGTAAAAAAGGATTCGAGGAGCCAAGTGAAATACAAAAATTGGTAGTCCCTGAATTATTAAAGGAAAGAACCCACTTGATAGGACAAGCTCAGACAGGAACAGGTAAAACTGCAGCATTTGGTATCCCAATTTTAGAAACAATTGAAGCTGATAAAACAGTTAGAGCCTTAATTTTAGCACCAACAAGAGAACTTGCCAATCAAGTTGCAGATGAAATTTATTCTTTGAAAGGAGCAAAGGATTTAAAAGTGCTTGCTGTCTATGGTGGTGCATCTATCGAAAATCAGATAAAAAAATTAAAATCTGGAGTAGATATTGTTGTTGGAACACCTGGACGTGTTATGGACTTAATGAGAAAAAAAGTACTAAAAGTTGATAATTTAGATTATTTTGTACTGGATGAAGCCGATGAAATGCTAAATATGGGATTTTTAGAAGACATTGAAGCTATTCTGGAAAAAACTAACGATGAGAAAAAAATGTTATTCTTTTCAGCAACTATTCCTAAAGCAATTATGGCTATTGCCAAAAGATTTATGCCAGAACACAAATTATTAAAAGTTGAGAAAAAAGAACTTACTACTAATTTGACTGAACAAATTTACTATGAGGTAAAACAGGAAGATAAATTTGAAGCTTTATGCAGGGTTCTTGACTATGAACAAGATTTTTATGGAATTGTATTTTGCCGTACAAAATCTGAAGTAGATGATGTTACAAACAAATTAAAAGCTAGAAACTACGATGCTGAATGTATTCACGGAGATATTACTCAAGCACTTAGACAAAAAGCACTTGATTTATTCAAGAAAAAAATATTGACAATATTAGTTGCAACAGATGTTGCTGCACGTGGAATTGACGTAAGTAACCTGACGCACGTTATTAACTATTCTATCCCGCAAGAAGCCGAATCTTATGTTCATAGAATAGGTAGAACAGGTCGTGCTGGTCAAAAAGGTATCGCAATAACATTTGTAACTCCAAGAGAAGCTAGTAAGCTTGCTCAAATTAAACGTATCACAAAGACAGACATTAAGAGAGAAAATATTCCAAACGTAGAAGAAATTTTAGAAGCAAAAAAAGAAGCATTAATTGCTTATGTAGATGAAATCATTAAAGAAAACGATTTTGATGCCTATAAGGAACTGGCTGAAAAACTAATGGGTGGAAGAGATGCAAAACAAGTTCTTGCTTCTGTATTAAGACATGTTTATGAAGATGAATTCTTACCTGATAATTATAGTGAAATTCAAGATGTGAAAGTTAAAATTGATGACAAAACAAGATTATTTATCGCACTTGGAAGTAAAGACGGCTATAATGTTGGACGATTGCTTGACTTATTAAATAAAAAAGCAAAAACACCAGGAAGAAAAGTAAAAGATGTAAAAATTATGGATAAATATTCTTTTATTACAGTTCCATTACAAGAAGCAGAATATATAATGCGTGCTTTAAATTCCAAAAAAGACGCTAAACCACTTGTTGAAGAAGCTACAGGGGGAAGAAACGGTGGAGAAAAGTCTAGCAAAAAATCAGATAAAAGAAGAGACAGAAAAGGAAGAAAAAAATCTTCCGATAAAAAGTCATCAAAAGGAAAGAAAGATAGCAAAAAAGATAAAAAAACTAAAAAAGCAAAAAAATAGTATCAAAAAAAACTCAGAAGATAAATTTGTTTTCTGAGTTTTTATTTTTTATTATTTCTAACTTTTATTATTTGGATTATTTCTATATTCCTTTAATAATTCATCATTTTCCATAATAAATGGTCTAGCGACTGGCTGTCCCCAAGCAGTGTCATATTTATTCATAAGATAATCATTCAATTCTGTCCTATTATTAAATTTCAATACTTGGTAAGGTTGCTGAAATGCTAATTTTTCAATAAACATTAACTTTCCATCCTTTTCAGGAACCAAAATTCCAACATGCCCAATAAATAAAATATTTTCTTGTGGCTCATCATTAAAATGGAAAAACACAGAAATCATTGATATTTTACTATTTTTATCAAATGTAACTCCTCGCTCTTTCCAAACATTTTTTACATTTTCAACGTGAACTTTCACATCTTTAGTTGCTTTCGTAGGAATTTCTGAAAATAAATTCACAAATTTGTCTTTTTCATTTTTAGAAAATAACTCAAATGGCATATGTTTTAGCGATTCTACATCCATAAAAAGCATTTCTCCAGTTTTTACAACTGGTTTTTCTACCTTTACGTAATCTTTCATAAAAGTAAATGCAGTTATTCGGCAATTAAATCCTGGAAAGTTTTTATTTTTTTTATCCCAAATTTTCTGTATAGCAACTTCATCATAAGTCGGGTTTATATTGTTAGAATTAACAAATCCTGATTTTATAAGCCCTTCATTTTGTGTTGCTTCATTATAATAATTCACGCTTTTGAAAAAGAGATTTATACTATTTGAATCAATTCCAGCATTTTCTAAACTTTCCTTAACTTTTTGCTGGGTATCTTTATCTGCCAAATTTGAATAATTTATACTTTTTAAATACTCTTTTGTCAAATTTTCTGTAACTTTTTCGTTTTTAGATATATTCTGATTTTTCAAATTATTAATCTTACCATCGTTTTTATTAGAACATCCTACCGTGAGTCCAGCCATTAATGTTAAGATTAATACCAATCTTTTATTTTTCATTTTATCACCATTCTATTAGTTTTTTATATTATTCTATGATTTACTGTTTACATTAAAACTTTTACTATTTGTAAAATAATTTGCTTTATCTTGTGAAATTGATATTTTTAGACTTTCAAGATTTTCCTGTGCAGATTCCTTACTAGAATTTTTATCTTCAGCAAGTTCTAAATAAAGATATTTCCCATTTTTTGCTTCTACATTGTCATCTATCTTGTCACTTGTATATATTTTTGAAACTTCTCTATTTATTTTAGTTTCAGTTGTATTAACTATTGGCTCATCCTCTTCATCTCCAATATTATTTTTGGAAATGCTCTTTTGAGTAACAGTAACTGCATTTTTTGATAATTTTTCACTTTTTATTGTTTTATCAAATTCAATAATTACAGCCTTCACCTTTTTTCCAGAACCTTTTTTCTCTGTTACTGCTGTTACATTTTTTATATTATCTAAACTCAAATTTTCCTTATCTGCAATTTTTATATCAATATGATTATCATTACTTTCATTCAAAATCACAAGTCCAACTAAGCTAATCAAAGCTCCAAGCACTATATTTCCTATATTTTTCATAGTGAGTCCTCCTTTAATTCAAATTTCCCTAATTGTATATTTATACTCTTTAACATTATACACTATATTTTTGTTAATTTTTTGTTTTTTTCCTTAAAAATTCTTGTAACTTACTATTGTTTTTCTAAGGAAATTTTTTCTAGCAGAACTTCTTAAAAATTAAAACGAAAATTATAAATATTCTATCTAATACTAAATTCTGTTTAAATAATCCAAAATAATAAATGCTGTTATCAAGCAAAATAATCTAATATTAAATTGTTAACTAACTTATAAAAAAAGCAAAAGGAACGATCTCCATAAAGTAGAAATAATTCCTTTAATCAGTATCATTTTTTATTTTGTATTTATAGTCAATCCACTTGAATTAGAGTAAAAATCTATAATTTATTTTGATTTCTTTTGAAAATCATCAACTTTCTTCATAAGGCTATCCCATAGTTTATTTCCTTCTTGAACAGCCTGCTGTCCAATTTCACTATTTTTTACATCATTTATACCTTTTTCAATATTTTTTAACATATCTAGCATTTTCTCAACATCAATTTGTTTTGAAGAATACAATTCCTTCCCTTTTTCAAGCAGTTTCGGACATTCTTTATCAAAAGTGGCATCTCCAGTTGGATTGCATTTTGCGTTTTTAAATAAATTATTAGACTTTTTAACATTTTCTAAAGCTTTTTCTCCATTTTTAATTCCAGAATTTGTATCTTGCTTTTCCAAACTTTTTTTTAACATTTCTAATAAGCCTTCTGTATCTTTTTGACTATCCGAAAACATCTTATCAATTCTAGCTTGTTCTCTTTTTACATTTTCCTGAACTTGTGCATCATTTGGATTTGAGATTATATTATTCTGAATAACTGGTGTCCCTTGATTCTGCTGATTTTGGTCTTGCTGATTCTGATTCTGATCTGTTGTAATTTGAGCCATTGTTCTTTCAGATTGCTGTTGAACTCGCATATTGTCAGAATTTTCATTTTCATATAAATAAAAACTATAAAATCCTCCACCAAGCAAAGCTATAAGCGACAAGTAGAATAATCCTTCAATAACTTTATCATTAGTTGTCTTTGTATCCTTTATTTTCCCGATTGCTTCATGTTTTCCAAGTCCCTGCTCATCCATATATTCTTTCATTAATTTTTTATTTTCAATCATTTTTTTTACAACTGGTATTCCTGTCGCAATAACAATAACCAATGCAAATATTACAAATAACATCATACCCATTCCTCTTTTCTTTTAATTTCAATTTTTAACCAAAAAAGATACAAATCCACACACAACAAGGTTCTTTACTTGTGTAACTTACCCTGTGCCGTTCTCCCTTATTGATTAATACAGTATCTCCTCTTACTAATTGTAGTTTTTTATTATTAGTATTTCTTTGATTTTTCATTATATTTCTTTTATAATCATTGTTTTCAAAATACTCAATTTCAGCTTTACCCTGAATTAAAATTACAAATTCATTTTTATCTGATTCCTGCCAATCTGTAGTCTGTCCAGTTGAAATAATTTTTTCAATTTTAACATTTTCATTCTCAGTCAAAATCCTCACAACTTCTTCTTTTTCAGACAAATCTTTTAAATCAAAAATATTCATTTTCCCCATTTCTTTCTAAAAAACAGCAAATAAAGTTATTAATGCTTATTTCTATCCTTTTCAGAAATATCAATAAATTTATATTCCTTTTTTTCTTTTATTGGTGGAACTTTTCGTCTTTTTTCAAGTTCTTGAACACGTTTTACAATCTCATCCTGCTTTTCAATTAAATCATCTAGTTTATAATGCATATCTTCTATTATAATCTCATTTTTTAAATTAACTTTATAATCATTTTCAGACTTTTTCTCGTCAATTTTCTTTTTTTTATTTTGATTAAAAATTATAATTGAACAAAAAATTAACATAATAAAAGATAAAATAGCATTCATTATTACAAACGAATATGGATTAAATTGACCTTTTAAAAAAAAGAATACATCTATTACAATCCACACTAAAACAAATATTATCACAAAAAGAATAAATCTATTACTTCCTGCAAAATTTGAAACTTTATATGAAAATTTTCTTTTTTCCTCTTCTTCTTCTTTTATAACTTTAGAAACTTTCTGTTCTAGCAGCATGTGGATAATCTCTTCTCTTTTTACCTCATCATCCACTTCCTTTAACATATCTTTTAATGTTTCTTCTTTTCCATTTTTTATTTTTTTTTGGTTTGATTCTATATTTGATGCTATATTTTCACTTCTTGTCTTACTCTTTTGTTCTTCAATATCACTTTTCAATTTTTTACTTCCCTCCTTCTACACTCTCCATCTGTATAATACCATTTTCAGAAAAAAAATACAAGTATATATATTTTTATTAAATTTAAAAGGATTGATCCTCATTTTTTATAAAAGTCAATCCATTATCCATAAATAAAATCAAATTTCTAAAAGCTTACTTTTTATTTTTAAAATTCATATCCATTTTTATAAATTGTATCAATTCTAAGTTTACCAATATTTAGAATATACTTACGATTATTTTTTCAAATAGCTTTCTGCTTCATTAAAGAATATATTTGCCTTATTTTCCAAATTTTCCTTGTTAAGATTCAACTCTGTCACATAAAGAATTGAAGTATAGCCATTTTTTACTTTAGAATTTTTTCCTGTGATAAGATAAATGTACATTTCTTCGCTTGAATCATAGTATTTGCTAATGTAATGTTTTTTAGTTTCAAAAAAATCTTGAGATTTTACATTCTCATTTATAATTTCACTCTTAAACATATCGTTAATATCTTTTGCACTTGAATTTTGATCATAAACATGTGTTACTGTTTCTACTGCTCCATCTTCAAATATTTTATAATATGACAATACCTCATCAATATCAGCAATAATATTATAATTTTTTCTTTCTATCTCTTTCACGTTTACAAAACTTGGTGCTGAGAATGATAATGCTGTTAATCCTAAAAATAACCCTAATAAAATCTTTTTCATAAAAATTCCTCCTAAAATATTTTTGTATTTTTTTTACTTTGTATATTTTACAGTAAATATTATACCATATTTATATAAAAAGTCAATACTATAAGAAATAAAAGTGAAAAAATACTCTATTTCAATTGATTGGGGTATTTTTTTATGTTATAATACTTTATAAACAAAATAATTAAAAAGAGGTGTAATTATGAATTATAAAAGTACAAGAGGCGGCGAGTTACAAAGCTCTACTTTTGCCACATTACATGGACTTGCAAATGGCGGAGGGCTTTATATTCCTGAAAAATTGCCAGAAGTAAAATTGACTTATGATGAACTGAAAAATTTATCTTATCAAGAACTTTCAGAAAAAATTATAAAACTATTTTTTACCGAATTTTCAGATGAGGAAATAAAAAAAGCTGTTAATAGTGCTTATAATAGCTCTACTTTCAATGATGAAAATGTTGTTCCTATACATAAACTAAATGAAAAAGTGAGTTTCGGAGAACTGTTTCATGGAAGAACATTGGCATTTAAAGATTTAGCTCTTTCATTATTCCCGTATTTACTGCTTTTAAGTAAAGAAAAACAAAAAGAAGATAAAAAAATATTGATTTTAGCTGCAACTTCTGGAGATACTGGAAAAGCTGCACTTGAAGGATTCAAAGATATTGACGGAATTAACATTGTCGTGTTTTATCCTAAAAACGGAGTTAGCCCAATGCAGGAAGAACAAATGCGAAAACAACTTGGAAACAATGTAGAGATAGTCGCAATAAACGGAAATTTTGATGATGCTCAAAGTGCCATAAAAGTCATTTTTTCAAGTGAAGAATTTAAAAAATATGCAAATGACCATAATGTAATGTTTTCCAGTGCAAACTCAATCAACATCGGAAGATTATTCCCACAAATTATATATTATGTATCGACTTACGTAAATTTAGTAAAGGCTGGAACAATTAAACCTAATGAGGAATTTAATGTTGTAGTTCCAACTGGTAACTTTGGAAATATTTTGGCTGGATTTATTGCTAAAAAACTTGGGATACCAATCAAAAAATTTATTTCGGCTTCAAACAAAAATAAAGTTATAGCTGACTTCTTCCAAACTGGAATATATAATAAAAATAGAGATTTTTATGCAACAAATTCTCCATCAATGGATATTCTTCTTTCATCAAACTTTGAGAGATATCTATATTACGCATTAAACGAAAACTCTGAAAGAGTAAATGAATTAATCACAAACTTGCTTTCAGGAGGAGAGTTGTCTGTAAATGAAGAGGAATTGAAAAATATTCAAAATGAATTTTATGGAGAGTTTGCAAATGACGATGAAACTGTAAATGCAATTAAGAGTGTGTATGAAAATTATCATTATTTAATGGATCCTCACACAGCAGTTGCTTATTCTGTTTATGAAAAATTAGATAATAGTAATTTAGACAAAAACACTCACACTGTAATAATGTCAACAGCACACCCATTCAAATTCCCAACTCCAATTGCAAAAGCATTGGGAATTGATGAAACAAAAGATCCTTATACAATTTTAGATGAAATATCAGAAACTACTGGGGTAAAATTCCCAGAAAAATTGACAGAAGTCAGAAATTCAGAAATAAGATTTTCGAATGTAATTGATAAGACTGATATTCAAGATTTTGTGAAAAAATATATAAAAGATTTAAAGTAAAGAAATCAAAAAGAGATTTTTAAAAAATATTCAATATATACTCAAAACTACT
>NZ_CALHQO010000160.1:0-10790 GCF_938036635.1 uncultured Leptotrichia sp. | reverse complement strand
TGGAGAAATGAAAATTTCTTTTTTTAATTTAAATGAAATTTATTATGAAAAAGTTAGTGAAAAGATAAAATGGTTCTTAAAAATGTTTGAGCCACTTTCTATAATTTTTATTGGAGTAATTATCGGAATTATTGTATTTTCAGTTATGCTGCCTATTTTTAAAATGGGGGAAATGCTCTAAATATTAAATTAAAAATATAAAAAATTAAAGTTGGAAATGAAAATTTTCGATTTTACACAGATAATGTAAATACAGTATTTGTTATTAACCATTCTTAATATAAAGAGAGGGTAAAATTCCTTATAAATAAAATATATGGTTTATAAAATGGAATAAATTGCTAATTTATCTAAAATAATTTGGATTAAAGCAAAGTTTAAAGTTGAAATTAAAAGTTGTGAGTATACTGTTCAAACCTTATAGATTCAATTTTAAAGGGATGTTAGTATACAATAAAAGAAAAAAGGAAAATTTATGATAGAAAATTTTATAGAATCATCGAAATACGCACAGAATTTATTTAAAATAAAGAATGAAATTATACAGGAGATAAAAAACAAAAGTTTGGAACAAAATGTGCCGATTATTACAGATGAAGTGCTAAATTATATGATTTTTACAGCTAGAAATATTAAAGCTGAAAATATTTTGGAAATTGGAACTGCGACAGGATATTCAGGGCTATTTTTGGCACAAATTGCTAATGAAAATGGTGGGTTTTTAACAACAATGGAAATTGATGAAATTCGTTATGAAAAAGCTGTGGAAAATTTTAAGAAACTTGGATTATTCGAAAAGAATAAGATGATTTTGGGAGATGCTTTGGAGGAAATTCCAAAACTTAATAAAAATATGAAATATGATTTTATTTTTATTGATGCTTCAAAAGGGCAGTATTTGAAGTTTTTTGAAATGAGTTATGAACTTCTCAATGAAAATGGAATTATTTTTATTGATAATCTAATGTTTCGTGGATTGGTTGCAACAGATAAGGAAGAAATTCCGAAAAGATATAAGACAATTGTAAAAAGGCTTAAAGAATTTATAGAAAAATTGAATGAAGAGTATAATTTTGTACTGCTGCCGTTTGGAGATGGAGTTGGGATAGTAAAAAAATAAATATTCAGTATTAATGACTCAACTTAAAAATTGGATTAAAGATGTGAAAAAAAGCAATGGATTGCCTATAGATGGAGTCTAGTTTTCCACTTTTGTTTTAAACTGGAATTGTTATAAAGAGATTTGGATTTATAATATAATTTTGTAAATATGGGAAAGAGAAGTGAGAGGAAATGAAATTTCTTTTGTATAATATTCGATATGGAACAGGAAAGTATCTGAATCAGCCATTTAAGCATATACGAGGATATTTAGGGCATTCAGTAAAACACATTTATCGGATTGGGAAATTTATAAATAAGTATAAGCCTGATATTGTGGGACTTGTAGAAGTTGATCTTGGTTCATTTAGAATGTATAGCAGAAATCAGGCTACACTTCTTGGAAGAATTACTAGAAATAATAATGTTTATCAGTACAAATATGAGGAAGATTCCAACTACATGAAATTTCCGATGGTAAGAAAGCAAGGAAATGCGTTGCTTTCTAAAAAACCTGTTTTACGGGAAGAATTTCATTATCTGGATATTGGAATGAAAAAATTGATTATTGAGGTTGAAACAAAAGATGTAGTAGTATTTCTAGTTCATTTGGCACTTGGTGGAAAAACAAGACAAAAACAGATTGTGCAGCTTTACAATTTTGTGAAAAACTGCAAAAAGCCAGTTATAGTTGCTGGAGATTTTAATGTGTTCTGGGGAGAAGAGGAAATTGAGATGTTTTTACAGGCTTCCAATTTAAAAAATGTGAATACAAGGAAAGATCCGACTTTTCCAAGCTGGAATCCTAAACGTGAACTTGATTTTGTGCTTTGTTCAAAGGAAATAAAAGTAAAAAGTTATGAAGTTATACAAACACAGCTTTCAGATCATTTGCCAATATTAGTTGATTTTGAAATTATGCATTGATTATTAGTCTTTTACTTTTTGTAAAAAATATACAGGATATAAAAGAATGTACATCTACAGACATTTATTACAAATTATAAGTTAGTTAGACAGAATTATATAGAAAGAATAAAAAAATCATAGTTAAAGAGGGGATTTATGAAAATTTTTAGAAAAATTATAATATCAGCTATTTTAATTAGCAGTATAATTTTCGGTGAATCAAATATTGAAAATAAAATTGCTCAGATTAGAAAAGATTATACAAGTACGAATGCTGTAAAAAATTATGTAGTAAAGGAAATTGAGGATAGCGAAAAGAGTACAGATGGTGGTGCTATAAAATATTATTTTCAAAATGGAACTATTAAAAAAATTATAACGGAATATTATAGTGAAAGCTGGAATAGTTTAACAGAATACTATATAAAAAATGGAAAAGTTTATTTTATTTATGATAGAACTCAAAAATATAATGTTCCGTATTATATAAATGGGAATTGGTATAAAGAAAACAATATGAAAGTTGGAGAGATTTTTAATAGTAAGAAATCAAAAATTACCGAAAAAAGATACTATTTTGATGAGAACGAAAAACTGATTCAATATATTATCGGGAATAAAAGAATTAATGAAAATGTTCAAAAATTGAAGGAAATTGAAAAAAATGTTTTAAGTGAGTATCTTAAAATAAAAAATAAAAATTTTTGAAGAAGGTGAAGAGATTGCATAAACTTTATGATTTTATGGAAGCAAGAGAGAGATTAAGTACTGTGATAACAAAAACTAAATTGATTCACAGTTCAGTATTCTCGAAAGAAACTGGAAATGATGTTTATATTAAGCCTGAAAACTTACAAAGAACAGGTTCGTTTAAAATTAGGGGAGCATATAACAAGATTGCAAAATTGACGGAAGAGGAGAAAAGAAAGGGAGTTATTGCTTCATCAGCAGGGAATCATGCTCAGGGTGTGGCTCTTGCAGCTCAAAAACTAGGAATTAAGGCAGTTATTGTAATGCCTAAATACACACCGCTTATAAAGGTGGAAGCAACTCGTCAATATGGTGCTGAAGTTATTTTAGCAGGAGAAGAATACGATGATGCCTATAATTATGCAAGAGAATTGCAGGAGAAGGAAGGGTATGTGTTTATTCATCCGTTTAATGATGATGATGTTGTGGAAGGACAGGGAACAATTGCACTTGAAGTGTTAGAAGAATTACCTGATGCTGATATAATTCTTGTGCCACTTGGAGGTGGAGGACTAATTTCAGGAATTGCACTTGCGGCAAAACTGAAAAATCCTATGATAAAAATAATCGGTGTGGAGCCAGAAGGAGCAGCTTCGGCACTTGCGGCTCTAAAAAATGGAGATGTTGTGGAACTGCCTGAAACAAATACAATTGCGGATGGAACGGCAGTTAGAAAAATTGGAGAATTGAACTTTGATTATATAAAAAATTATGTGGATGATATAATTACAATTTCAGATTATGAACTTATGGAATCATTCCTTCTGTTAGTTGAAAAACATAAAATTGTTGCAGAAAATGCAGGGGTCCTTTCAGTTGCGGCACTTAGAAAAATTAATGAAAAAGGGAAAAAGATTGTATCAATTTTAAGTGGAGGAAATATTGATGTACTAACTATTTCTTCTATGATAAATAAAGGGCTTATTGTAAGAGGTAGAATATTTAGATTTTCGGTTGACTTGCCTGATAAACCAGGACAGCTGGTTACTGTATCGCAAATCTTGTCTGAACAAAATGCAAATGTTATAAGGCTTGACCATAATCAGTTTAAAAATCTTAATAGATTTCACGATGTGGAACTTCAGGTAACGGTGGAAACAAATGGTGAGGAGCATATCCAAAAAATAATAGAGGAATTTAACAAAAAAGGATATGTGGTTAAAAGATTGAATTCTCAGGAGATAGAGTAGAGAAGTTTTAGTTCCTTGCTAAAATAGTATGCAACTAAAAATTTATTAAACATTTACTGTTTAAATAGGAAATAGAATTAGGAATATAAATCAAGAAATTAAATTATCGAAAAATTAATAAAAAAATCAAAAAAAAGGTGGTTGAAAAATGAGTAACGAAATGATAAATGGTGCAAGAATGCTATTGGAATGCCTTCATAGAGTGGGCGTAACTGATATGTTTGGGTATCCTGGTGGAGCGGTAATACCAATTTATGATGAAATTTACAGCTTTGGTAAAATTAAACATTATTTTGCAAGACATGAGCAAGGTTCAGTGCATGCGGCAGATGGATATGCGAGAGTTTCTGGAAAAGTGGGAGTTTGTCTTGCTACCTCGGGACCTGGAGCAACAAATTTGGTTACAGGGATTATGACTGCACATATGGATTCTGTGCCATTACTGGCTATAACAGGACAGGTAAGAAGCAACTTGCTTGGTAGAGATGCTTTTCAGGAAACTGATATTGTAGGAATTACTGTTCCAATAACAAAAGGAAATTATTTGGTGCAAAACATTAAAGATATTCCAAGAATTATAAAAGAGGCTTATTTTATAGCTTCAACAGGAAGGCCAGGACCTGTACTGGTGGATATACCAAACGATATTCAGCAACAGGAGATTTCTTATGAGGAATTTAACAAGCTGTTTGACAAAGAAGTACAGCTGGAAGGATATGAGCCAACCTATGTTGGGCATCCTGTACAGATAAAAAGAGCTTTATCATTGATAAAAAAAGCTAAAAAACCGTTAATTATAGCGGGAGCGGGTGTCATGAAATCTGGAGCTTCAAAGGAACTTTTAGAGTTGGCAAATAAAATGGATATTCCAGTAACTACAACTCTTTTAGGACTTGGAGCGTTCCCTGAAAATCATGAATTATCACTTGGAATGCTTGGAATGCATGGTACTGTTCCAGCAAATTATGCTACAGACGAGGCAGATTTAGTAATTGCAGCTGGGATAAGATTTGATGATAGAATCGCAGGAAATCCGAGCAAATTTTGTGAACATGCGAAAATAATACATATAGATATTGATCCTGCTGAAATTGATAAAAATAAAAAGGCTGATGTGCCAATAGTTGGAGATTTGAAAAATGTGCTTTCTGAAATTAATAAGGAATTAGAGCCACAGGATCACAAAGAATGGACAGATAAAGTAAAAGAATGGAAAAAGGAATATCCATTGGCACATAGAGATGTTGGTAAGGATAAATTGCTTCCACAGGAAGTGTTAAAGGCGATTAATGATATTCTGGATGGGGATACAATTGTTGTAACAGATGTTGGACAGCATCAAATGTGGGCTGCACAATATATGACTTATAAAAATGCAAATAGCATTGTAACTTCAGGTGGAGCTGGAACAATGGGATTTGGGGTGCCAGCAGCAATTGGAGCTCAAGTTGGGGCAAGAGATAAGAAAGTTGTATTAATCGTTGGAGATGGCGGTTTTCAAATGACACTTGAAGAAATTATGATGATTAGACAGTATAATTTGCCAGTAAAAATAGTAATTATAAATAATTCGTTCTTAGGAATGGTTAGACAATGGCAGGAATTATTTAAAGATAGAAGATACTCTTTTGTTGATTTGGAATGTAATCCTGATTTTGTAAAAATTGCTGATGCGTATGGGATAAAATCGGAAAGATTGCAGACAAAGGCAGATTTAGAAAATAAATTAAAAGATCTGATTTTATCAGATGAAGGTGTGATACTGGATTGTATCGTTGAAAAGGAAGAAAATGTGTTTCCAATGATACCAGCAGGAAAAACTGTAAGTCAAATGATAGGTAAGAAAGGGGTACTGGAAAATGATTAAGGAGCATGAAATATTAATAATTACAAAAAATACAAATGGAATTGTATCAAGAATAATGTCTATGTTTAATAGAAGAGGATATTCAGTAAACAAGATGACTGCTGGAGTTACAAATAAGCCAGGCTATGCGAGATTGACACTTACAGTTGATGGTGACGACAAGGCATTAAATCAGATTCAAAAACAAGTTTATAAAATTGTTGACGTTGTAAAAGTAAAGATTTTTCCGGCAGAAGGAGTTATAAGACGTGAACTTATGCTTATAAAAGTAAAATCTGACGCTCAAACAAGAGCTCAAATCGTTCAAATTGCAGATATTTATCGTGGAAAAGTGCTAGATGTGGCACCAAACTCGCTTGTAATAGAACTTACAGGAAATGTGAAAAAATTACGTGGATTTGTGGAAATGATGAAAAGTTACGGAATACTGGAAATCGCCAAAACAGGGGTTGTAGCAATGAGTAGAGGCGAAAAAATGTAATATTTTTTAAATAAAAAAGTACAGAAGGGAAGTAATAAAATGAATGTAAGCCAGCATTGGGAAAAGGAAAAATATGAGAAAAATGCACGTTTTGTATCAGTTTATGGAGAAGATCTGATTGAGTGGCTAAATCCTCAAAAAGATGAGTATATCTTGGATTTGGGATGTGGAGATGGAGTATTGACTAAGAAAATTACTGAATATGGGTGCAAAGTTTTAGGACTTGATGGAAGTCAGAAATTTGTTGAGGCGACAAGAAAAATTGGGGTTGAGGCAGTACAGGGAGATGCACAGAATATGAAGTTTGAAAATGAGTTTGATGCGATTTTTTCCAATGCGGCATTACATTGGATGACTAATCCAGAGAAAGTGATGGAAGGAGTAGCTCGAGCCTTGAAAAAAGGTGGACGTTTTGTAGCCGAGACAGGCTGTAAAGGAAATGTGGGAAAAATAGAAAATGCTATTTTTGAAACTGTAGAAAAATATAACATGAAAGCTAAAAAATGCTGGTTTTTTCCAACTCCAGAAGAAAAAACGGAATTACTTGAAAAATATGGGCTGAAAGTAAAAAGAATGATAAGTTTTGCCCGTCCTACTTTGCTTCCAACTGGAATAAAAGGATGGCTTCAAACTTTTTCTGCGCCTGCTCTTGTAAACGTTCCAGTGGAAATGCATGAAAAAC
Organism: uncultured Leptotrichia sp.; assembly: GCF_938036635.1. NCBI lineage: Bacteria > Fusobacteriati > Fusobacteriota > Fusobacteriia > Fusobacteriales > Leptotrichiaceae > Leptotrichia > uncultured Leptotrichia sp. Next base: position 3,810 of record NZ_CALHQO010000160.1, on the reverse strand, counting down.
TGATTGATGAAATAACTGAAAAAGTTGAAAAAGAACTGGAAAGAAATGAAAATGGACAAATTCTGGCGGATTATGTGAGATTGAGATTTGAGGCTGTGAAAGAATAGAAAATCTTTATTTTGAAAGGAAGATGAATTTGAAAACAATAGGATTAATAGGAGGAATGAGCTGGGAAAGCACAGTAACTTATTATAAAATAATAAATGAAACTGTGAAAGAAAAGCTTGGTGGACTTCATTCGGCTAAATGCATATTATACAGTGTGGATTTTCAGGAAATAGAAGAATGTCAGGCAAATGGAAATTGGGAAAAAAGTGGAGAAATCTTGGGAGAGGCTGCTAATAATCTTGAAAAAGCGGGAGCAGACTTTATAGTTATTTGCACAAATACAATGCATAAGGTTGTTAACCAGATTAAAGAAAAAATCTCAATTCCGATATTGCATATTGCTGAAATGACAGCAGAAAAGATATTAGAAAAAGGATTAAAAAATATAGCATTGCTTGGAACAAAATATACGATGGAACAGGATTTTTACAAATCAAAACTTATTGAAAAAGGGATAAATGTCATAATTCCTGATAAAAATGATATAGAAATTATAAATAAAGTAATATATGACGAACTTTGTCTTGGAATTATAAATTCTAATTCAAAAAAGAAATTTTTAGAAATTGTTGATAAACTTAGGAACAAAGGTGCAGAAGGAATAATATTAGGCTGTACAGAAATAGGGCTTCTTATAAAAAATGAAGATACTGATGTTCCATTATTTGATACAGCAATTATTCATGCAGAGCAGGCAGCAATTTATTCTATAAAATAAAATGAAAAGTATTACCTATAAGGAGGAGATAATGAAAAAACATATTAAAATATTTGATACAACACTAAGAGATGGGGAGCAGACACCACGTGTCAATCTTAATACACAGGAAAAATTGAGAATTGCAAAACAGCTTGAAAGTCTTGGGGTGGATGTGATAGAAGCTGGATTTGCGGTGGCATCACCAGGAGATTTTGAATCAGTTAAATTAATTGCTGAAAATATTGAGAAATCTACAGTTACAAGTTTGGCGAGAGCTGTGAAAAAAGATATTGAAGTAGCGGCAGAGGCAGTAAAAAATGCGAAAAAACCAAGAATACATACATTTATTGCAACTTCTCCGATTCATAGGGAATACAAACTAAAAATGACAAAAGAGCAGATTTTAGATAGAGTAAAGGAAATGGTGTCTTATGCAAAATCGCTTATTGACGATATTGAATTTTCTTCAGAAGATGCGACTAGAACTGAAAAGGAATTTTTGGTGGAAGTATATGAAACGGCTATAAAAGCTGGAGCCACTACACTTAATGTACCTGATACTGTAGGTTATAGAACTCCAAATGAAATGTTTGAACTTATAACTTATTTGAAAAAAAATGTTAAAGGGATTGAAAATGTGGATATTTCTGTGCATTGCCATGATGACTTGGGACTTTCTGTGGCAAATTCGGTTGCGGCGATTCAAGCTGGAGCAACTCAGATTGAGTGTACAATTAATGGACTTGGAGAAAGAGCTGGGAATACTTCACTTGAAGAGATTGCAATGATTTTAAAAACTAGAAAAGACTTATTTGAAGAATACTACACAAACATTGATTCAAAGCAAATCTACCCAACAAGTAAATTAGTAAGCCTTTTGACAGGAGTTTCAACACAGCCAAATAAAGCAATTGTTGGAGCGAATGCCTTTGCACACGAATCAGGAATTCATCAACATGGAGTATTAGCAAATCCTGAAACTTATGAAATTATGAGTCCAGAATCTGTTGGAAGAAATCCAGACAGCTTAGTACTTGGAAAACATTCAGGAAAACACGCTTTTGTACAAAAATTAGAATCACTAGGATTTAATCATGTCGGAAGTGATAGAGTAGAAGAATTATTTGCACAGTTTAAAAAATTGGCAGACAAGAAAAAATATGTTTTAGATGAAGACATTATCGCATTAGTTGCTGGAGAAGCAGCAAAAATAGAAGGAAGAATAAAACTGGCTCACTTTGAAATTTCAAGACAGGAAGGGAAAAAGCCAAAAGCAACAGTTACAATTGAACTGGATGGAGAAAAACTGGTTAAAGAAGCTCTTGGAGATGGGCCTGTTGATGCGGCTTACAATGCTGTTAATTTAGCAGTAAGTGATACTTTTGTTCTAGAAGAATACAAGCTGGAGGCAATAACTGGAGATACTGATGCACAGGCACAAGTAGTTGTAATTATCGAGAAAAATGGAAACAGATTTATCGGTAGAGGACAAAGTACAGATGTAGTTGAAGCAAGTATAAAGGCTTATATTAACGGGATAAATAGATTATATAGTAATTAAATAGAAAATATTGGAGGATAAAAGATATGATAATGATGCAGTATAAAGTAAAACTTTCGAAAGATTTTGATATGAACAATATTAGAAAAAGAGTGCAAGAAAATGGATTTAAAACAGATGGATTTGAAGATTTATTTTTTAAAGCCTATTTAATCTCTGAGGAAAATAAAGAATATTCGCCATTATATTTTTGGAAAGATAACAAAGGAATGAATAAATTCATATTTGATGGTTTCTATGATAATATTTTAAATTCTTTTGGCTGGCAGACTATAAATATTGGAATACCATTGTTGCAAGAGTTTAATGAAAACTTTTCTAAAGCAAGATATTTATTAGAAATAGAGAATGAAACAAAACCAATGGAAAAAATGAAAAGAATGGAATTTTCTATATCAGATGATAAAATTGTTGGAAAAGCATTAGTATATAACCCTGAAAATTGGAAACATACAGAGTATTATTTTTTTGAAGATGCTCCTAAAGAAGTAGAAAATTCAAAAGTGTACGAAGTTTTGCATATTTCACAATAAATTAAGATACAGAGTAATAGATTTTACAGTAACCAAAATTGATTTAGGAGAGATGAAAATGGAAATAGATAAAGTACGGATGCTGTGGAAGCAAGTATAAAGGCTTATATTAATGGAATAATAGGCTTTATAATAAATAATTCTGAATGATTGAGGAGAAAATTTATGCCTAAATTGATTATAAATGATAAATCAAATATTAGACAAAATATTTCAATGAATTTTTTTCTAGATGATGAAATTATAACGTTTAAAGGAACAAAAAAAGAAATTGAATATGTAGATTATGGAGAACATACAATTAAAGCAAGTACACTTTTTGTTAAAAGTTCGGAACAAAAAATAAACATTGAAAAAGAAGTTATGGAAATTGAAATAAGATTTAATTGGAAAAATTGGTTATTTGCTTTGATATTTTGGCTTTCAATTACAATTTTATTATTTAAAACTTTAAATGGAGAAATAGCAACAAGTAAATTCCTTTTTAGCGCTTTGACACTTGGTGTATTGGGTAATTTGTGTCTTATTATAGGAAAGCCTTTAGTTCTGAAAGTAAAAAAACAGATAAAATACTAATATTAGTTTAGGTAGAGATGGAGGGAATTTTCTGATTTTTTAAATCCAAAAAGTGTGAACATCGTTCGCATAATTTAGAAAATTTTTATGGTTTTGGAAAATGGCGGACACTGTTCGCCAAATTAATTTCAAATGGTAACCCCCATTTAAATAACGAAATTATTACAAACTTTTTTAATAAAGTCCAGTATAAATAATTCGTCGGAGCATTTTTCTGTACTGGCAAAACTGTTTAAGCATAGCGAGTTTTTTGTCAGTGCAGAAAAATGTCGTAGACTAGCCATAGGTTGTAGGATTTGCGGCAATGAGCAATCCTACGAAAATAAAAAAGA
>NZ_CALHQO010000159.1:0-2108 GCF_938036635.1 uncultured Leptotrichia sp. | reverse complement strand
GACTATTGGATTGGTTGTTGTGCTGGCATTATCTGTCTGCCTTTTGTTAAAGGACTATATAGAGCTTGGTTATGAACTTCTAAGAGAAGTTGTAAGATACTATAAGAGCGACGACTATAAGGAAAAAAAGAGAAAGCTGAAAGCAAAAAAATATGCAGAAAACTTGAAAAAGACAGATTACAAACGTTATCAGAGGGAAATGCTCAAGGCAAAAATTATTCAGTCGAGAAGTGAAAAGCTGAGTTTTGAAATTGCTAAAAAGCCAAAGGATAACTTTTTGCAGAAAACAGAAGTCTATTCTAAGGAAGAGCTGGCTGAAAAAGAGAAGGAATGGATTGAAATCTTTGAAGAAAATGAAAAGCAGAAGATTCTGGAAAATACTAAGAAATCTGAGAATAAAGAAAAAAATGACAAGGAAGAACAGGAAACTGAAACTAAAAATACCACAAATAACGATAAACAGGAAGCGCCTGAGCCTAAAAAGCCTGAAGAAATAAAAGAGGAAGATAAAACGGAAAAAAATGAGGAACAGTATGAAAAAGAGCCAAAACTTGAAATTGTAACGCCTTTAAGAAGGGAAACAGCTGTTAATTCAGCACAGATGGATCCCAATTTTCAGCAGTTTCCAAAACTTGAAGCATTTGAAAACAGCGTGGCTGTGGAAAAGGGGCTGGAAGAGGAGCTAAAGGAAGCCAATGCAATGCTTGACAGCAGTCAGGGATATGATGATGTAGTGAAAAAGTCTATTGCTGAAATATTCAAGTCTAAGCCGATGGATTATAAGAAAAAGGAAAAAATTGAAAAGAGCATAAGGGAAAATGTGAGGCATCTGGAAAACGTTTTAAAGGAATTTGGGGTAGAAGCAAAAGTTGTGAACTATGAATATGGGCCTACAATTACGAGATACGAAATTATTATTCCGAAAGGTATAAAAGTGAGCAAGGTTACAGGACTTTCGGATGATATAGCAATGAACCTTGCGGCGGAAAGTATCCGTATAGAAGCTCCAATTCCTGGAAAAAATACTATTGGAATTGAAACTCCAAATAAGATCAAGGAGCCAGTGCATTTTTCTAATATTATAAAAAATAAAGAGCTTGACAATGGAGAATTAAGGGTAATACTGGGAAAAGATATAGTTGGAAGAGATAAGCTGATAGACATTGTAAAGATGCCGCATTTGCTGATAGCTGGACAGACGGGTTCTGGGAAATCCGTAGCGGTAAATACATTGATTTCCACATTAATTTCCAAGAAGTCTGAAAATGAAGTAAAATTTATAATGATAGATCCCAAGATGGTAGAGCTTATGCCATATAATGATATTCCACATTTGCTAGTTCCAGTAATTATAGATCCGCAGCAGGCGGCAATTGCCTTAAAATGGGCTGTAAATGAAATGGAGAACAGATACAAGAAGCTTATGGAAAATGGTGTAAGAAACATAAAAAAATACAATAATCTTAGTTATGTGGAAAAAATGCCATATATTGTCATAATTATTGATGAGCTGGCTGATCTTATGATGGTTGCAGCCGGAAGCGTTGAGGAGTCGATTGCAAGAATTGCTCAGAAGGCAAGGGCGGTAGGAATTCATTTGGTTGTAGCAACACAGCGTCCGTCTACAGATGTCATAACTGGAATGATAAAGGCAAATCTGCCAAGCAGAATTTCCTTTGCATTAAGATCCCAAATTGACTCAAGAACTATATTGGATACAGCTGGTGCTGAAAAGCTGCTGGGACAGGGAGATATGCTTCTTCTTGCCAATGGGTCTTCAAAGCTGGAAAGGATTCAAGGGGCGTATATTTCAGATGACGAGGTTAAAAACTTGACAGATACGCTAAAATCTGCCAGAAAAGTAAAATATAGAAATGAAATTCTGGAAGAGACGCAGGAAGAAATGATAGATGTAGATCCTTTCTTTGAAAATGCAATAAATATTATAAGACAGGAGAACAAGGTATCAATTTCATTGCTGCAGCGTAAATTGAAGGTAGGATTTAACAGGGCTTCAAGAATTTATGAACAGCTTAAGGAACATGGTGTCATAAGTTTTGACGATCAGATATTAGTTGATAATATTGATGAAATAAATTAATAATAAA
>NZ_CALHQO010000158.1:0-2572 GCF_938036635.1 uncultured Leptotrichia sp. | reverse complement strand
GATTTTAGAGTGGAAGCACAGAACTTGTTCAGTGACTTGAAGGAAAATGTTGGAATAAGTGGACTTAGCGATGTGAGAGTTCTAAATATTTATGATGTGTTTAACTTGGGTGAAAATGATTTGGAAAAATTGGAAAAAACTGTATTTTCGGAAATAAATGTTGACAATGTTTTTAGGTCATTTGACGAAGTGTTTAAGGAAAAAGATTCAGAAAATGTGTATTTTTCAGTAGAGTTTTTGCCAGGACAATATGATCAGAGAGCGGATTCTGCAATTCAATGTATAAATTTATTGATTGACAAAGATAATAATATTAACGTAAAAAGCGGAAAATTGATAATTTTATACGGAAAAATTTCTCCTGATGAACTTGCGAGAATAAAAAAATATTATATAAATGAGGTTGAGGCAAGAGAAAAAGATTTAAATGTTCTAAGTGAAAATGTCGAAACTGAAAATACGGATGATGTTATTGTTTATGAAGGATTTACTGAAAAAACAAAAGAGGAAATCGAAAGTCTTAAAAATGAATTGGAATTAGCAATGACTGTGAATGACTTGCTGTTTATTCAGGAATATTTTAAAAATGAGGAAAAAAGAAATCCTACGGAAACTGAAATTCGTGTTCTTGATACTTACTGGAGTGATCATTGCCGACACACAACTTTTGAAACAATTATTGACGATATAAAAATTGAAAATGAGACTTACAAAAATATTATTGAAAAGGCTATTAATGAATATCTGGAAAGCAGGGAGTACGTTCATGCTGACAGAATTTCTAAAAAGCCTATGACTCTTATGGATCTTGCTACAATTTTTGGAAAAGAGCAGAGAAAAAATGGGAACTTGCCAGATTTGGAAGTTTCGGATGAGATAAATGCGTGTTCGATTTATATTGATGTGCCAATTGAAAGAATTGATGAAAATGAGAAAAAGAATACAGTTACTGAAAAATGGATTTTGCAGTTTAAGAATGAAACTCATAACCATCCAACAGAAATTGAGCCGTTTGGAGGAGCTTCTACTTGTATTGGTGGAGCAATCCGTGATCCATTATCTGGAAGAACTTATGTTTATCAGGCTGTGAGAATTAGCGGTTCTGCTGATCCGACTGAAAAAATTGAGGACACAATGGCTGGAAAATTGCCACAAAAGGTTATTACGCAAGTAGCTGCACACGGATTTTCTTCTTACGGAAATCAGATTGGACTTGCGACAACTCACGTGAATGAAATTTACGATGAAGGATATAAGGCTAAAAGAATGGAACTGGGGCTTGTCGTGGGAGCGGCACCTGCTGAAAATATTATTCGTGAAAAGCCTGAAAATGGGGATATTGTAATTTTACTTGGTGGAAGAACTGGAAGAGACGGAATTGGAGGAGCGACTGGATCTTCTAAGGAGCATACAACAGAATCTTCAGAAAAATCAAGTGCTGAAGTACAAAAAGGAAATGCAATTGTAGAAAGAAAAATTCAAAGACTTTTTAGAAATAAAAATGTTACAAAATTAATTAAAAAATGTAACGATTTTGGAGCTGGAGGAGTTTCAGTTGCGATTGGAGAGCTTGCTGACGGGCTTGAAATTGACTTGAATAAAGTAAGAGTGAAATATATTGGGCTAAATGGTACGGAACTTGCTATTTCAGAGTCGCAGGAAAGAATGGCTGTTGTTATTGAAAAACAAAACTTGGATAAATTTATAGAATTTGCAAACGAAGAAAATCTGGAAGCGTATCAAGTAGCTGAAATTAATGATTCTAACAGGCTTGTTATGAAATACAATGGAAAAGCGATTGTAGATATTTTAAGAGATTTCCTGAATACAAACGGAGCTGCTTCAAATATCAATATTACAATTGAAAATACGCCAAAATTAAACTTGAACAGAAAAATTGAAGGAAATGACTTTAGAAGCAAATTTATAAATAACCTGAAAGACTTAAATGTAGCTTCACAAAGAGGATTAGTTGAAACTTTTGACGCAACAATCGGGGCAACTACTGTATTAATGCCATTTGGTGGGAAATATCAGTTGACACCTGCGGAAGTTTCGGTACAGAAAGTGTCTGTAATTAATGCGGAAACAGATGTCGCTTCAATGGTTGGGTATGGATATAATCCTTATGTTGCAAAACAAAGTACATTCCATGGCGGTGCTTACGCTGTAATTGAGTCAATGGCAAAAGTTGTCGCTGGTGGAGGAAACTACAAAAACATCAGATTTACATTCCAGGAATATTTTGAAAGACTGGGACAGGATTCTAAAAAATGGGGTAAACCATTATCAGCATTATTAGGAGCATTGCACATTCAGAAAGCCTTTGGATTGCCGTCAATTGGTGGAAAAGACTCAATGAGCGGAACATTTAACGAAATTTCTGTACCCCCAACATTGGTATCATTTGCAGTAAGCGTTACAGATGCCGAAAATGTGATTTCTAGCGAATTTAAAAAGGCTGGAAACAACGTGTACTTAATTACAACGCCAAATGATGAAAATGATTTGCCAAAACTTGATGAATTAAAGGCAAACTTTGATTTTATAACTGAAAATATAAAAAATAAAA
>NZ_CALHQO010000157.1:0-7394 GCF_938036635.1 uncultured Leptotrichia sp. | reverse complement strand
AATTTTTTTCCTTGAAATTATAAAAAAAAAATGATACTATATATTGCTAAAAAAAGAAAAGATTTGAATAGTGTAACATTAAAATATAAACTCTATTAGATAAGTTGGATATATTTAAGGATTAGAACATATTTCAATTCGGACTACAATTAAAACTGAATCAGTCCGAATTTATTATTTTAAAATTTTTTATTGGTCATAAAAAAGTCTTTTAAGAAGGCTAAAATTTTAGAAAGGAGAGTTATTATGAAAAAAAAGTTGAAAAATAATAATTTTTTGATTCCATCCTTTTTAGCAGGCATAACGGGCTTGGGCTTTGGAAAAGCAGTAAACTCGAATAATAATCCATCCATAAATATTTCAAGCGGCAATTCATTTTCAAATAAACAAAACTTATTGAATAACGAAAATATTGAATTTTCAAAAAATGAAGAAATTTACGATATTATAAAAAATAATTTAAAAAATGAAAACGAATTTAAAGTGGATTTTGGCTATACAGATGGTTTTCATAAAAGCAAGGATGATGATAAAAAAAATAATCACACTATAGATAATGACTTTGCAGAAAATGAAGCAACGATTCCTTACGTCATTATCAATCCTGCAAATGGTCCTTCTGACAAGGCTGATTATGACTATGTTGTTCAAATTAAAAAAAACAAGGAGCTTGGAATTAAAAATCTTGGATATGTAACTACAAATGAATATACTAAAAGTATCAAAAAAGTATGTTCTGAAATTGACAAATATATACATTTTTATGGCTCTGATAATATTTCTGGAATTTTCCTTGATGAAGTTTCATCAGGTACAAATCCATTAGAAATCGAGTATATGGCACAAATATATAATTATATAAAAAATAAGTATCCCGACTCAATCATAGTCGCAAATCCTGGAGGAACAGTAACAGATGAGATGTCTAAATACTCTGATTTATGGCTAACGAGTGAAGTATCTGCAAATAACTACATCAATCATTGGACTCCAAGAACTTACAATTTTGAAAATAATCCTGAAAATGCAAGCCGTATTGTCCATGTTGTTCACTCTGCAACACCAGAACAATATGAAACATTACTAAAATTATCAAAAGAACGAAATGCAGGATTTTTGATGATTACAACCGATGTTCCAAATGTTCCTTATGAAAATTTGCCACAAAATTTTGAAAACTTAATATTATCAATAAACAATCCTGAACTTGAAAATCTTTCAAATACAAGAAATGGTTTAACGGAAACATCAATATTAAATAATTCAAATATAAAATCTGAATACACTGATTCAAAAAATTCTACATCCGAACAAATTATGAAAAATATCCAAACAGAAAGCTACAATCATAATTCAGACCAGTTTGTATCTTCTGGAAAATACAGTATCTCTGGAAATCTTGAAATATCGAGCCTTGATTTTTGGAAACTTTTGGATTTTCATTATAAAGACAGCGTAAAAAATTTCTCTAAAAATGTATTCAATCCCCATTTTAACTTTGGATACAATATTTTAGAAGAATTTATCATAAGTGCTTCAAATAAAATAAGTGAATCTGGAGATTTCGAAATTGATTTTAATAAGAACTGGAATATTTAATAAAAAAATTAGCTGTTTCATAAATATCATGATACAGCTTTTTTATATTATTATTCTACTTTTCACTCTTATCCACAATTACTTTTAATGAATGCCAGCTAAGTGTCGCACATTTTACTCTTGCAGGCATTTGAGCCACATATTCCATAAGAACAGCATCTCCTAATTTTTTGCTTTCTTCGCTTGTCAATTTTTCTTCCTGCTTCATCATTTTGAAAAACAAATTTACTTTTTCCTTTGCTTCTTCCATTGTCTTCCCTTTTACCAAGTCAATCAGCATAGCCATAGAAGCTGTTGAAATGGCACATCCACTTCCAATAAAAGCAGCATCTGTTATTACTCCGTTTTCATCAGTTTTTATTTCAAGTGTCAAATCATCTCCACAATTCGGATTATGCCCACGTTCTGCAAATGTCGGATTTTCAATTTCACGGTTTAGTTCCTTACGTCTGCTATATTCCAGTATTGTCTGCTGATATATTTTTTCTAAATTCATATTAAACCTCCTTTTCAAATTTTTCTCTTTTTGTTTATTTTTCCTATAATTCAAAAACTTCCTTCACTTTTAAAAGCCCTTCTATCAGTTTATCAATATCCTCTTCATTGTTGTAAATGCTAAAACTTGCACGGCAGCACGAAGGCACTCCTAAATACTTCATTAAAGGCTGTGCACAATGATGCCCTGAACGAACTGCCACATTATACGAGTCAAGTATGAATGCCACATCGTGAGAATGCACATTTTTTACATTAAAGGCAATAATTCCAGCACGCTCAACATCTTTTGTAAAATATGTTTCCACAAAATCTAACTTTTTCAATTTTTCTAAAGCAATTTCAGTAAGAGAGTTTTCAATTTCATTAATTTTCTCATAACTTATTTCTTCGATAAAATTAATTGCCTCTTCCAGAGTTACTGCCCCTTCCACATTCTGAGTTCCGCCTTCAAATTTATTTGGAAGTGGTGCAAACGTTGATTCCTGTTCTGTTACAAATTCAATCATATCTCCACCGTATAAGAATGGAGGCATTTTATCAAGAATATCTTTTTTTCCGTACATAACTCCAATTCCCATTGGTGTAAATAATTTATGTCCTGAAAATACAAGAAAATCTACATCCAATTTTTGAACATCGTGTTTAAAATGCAGCATCGATTGTGCAGCATCCACGAGAATACGTATATTTTTATTTTTGTTTCGTGCAATTTCAATAATTTCCTTTATGTGCTGAATAACTCCTGTAACATTTACCACAGCAGAAACAGCTATAAGTTTTGTTTTATCTGACAATTTATTTTTAAAATCTTCAATATCAAATTGCCCATTTTCAGTAAGATAAACAAACTTTATCTTAGCATTTTTCTTTTTAGCCACAAACTGCCAAGGGACAATATTTGCGTGATGATTTGAAATTCCTAGAATTATTTCATCATTTTCATTTATAAATTCCATTCCGTAAGAATAGGCTACCAAATTGATTGATTCTGTCGTACTTTTTGTAAAAATCACTTCTTCTGAATATTCTGCATTGATAAACTTCTGTACAGTTTTACGTGCATTTGCCATCAAGTTTGAGGCTTCCATAGACAAAGTATGCGAACCACGCCCTGGATTACCATTATATTTTTCATAATATTCCATAATTTTATTCAGCACTCTTTTAGGCTTTTGTGAAGTTGCCGCTGTATCAAGATAGTGATTATTTCTATTCTTAAATATTGGAAATTCTTTTCTGTAGTCCATTTTCCCTCCTCTTTATTTTTAATCATATTAATTATTTTTTTCTTCTTTAAGTTTTAAATCTTTAAAAAATATTTCAACTCTTCTGTTGTTATATCTCCCAATTTTCGTTTCATTAATATCAGAAGGCTCGCTTTCACCTTTTCCGATTATTTTAAAAGTAAATTTATTATCTAATCCATATTCTCTAAACAGTATTGCCACATTATTTGCTCTTATTAAAGATAATTTTTGATTATAATTTTTTGAACCAGTTGAATCTGTATGTCCTACAATATCAATTGAACCGCTAATTGCATATTTATTAAATGTTTCTGAAATTACTTTTAAATCAACTGTTTCACTTTCACGAGGAATTCTTTTATTTGTTTCAAAACCTCTAATAACACATTTTTTTTCAGTATAAAAATCACACGAAAAAAGAAGATTAGGTTTTTCATCAAACACTATTCCAGGTACAGCTTCTCCTAAACTCACTAAGTTTACACTAAATAACAGCCCCAAAAATAAAATTTTTTTCATAGCGTTCTCCTAAAAATATGAATTTACCCACAAGCAATACAAAAATTATATCACTTAGTGGGTATTTTTTCAAATTCATATTCTATTCTTTTAGATTCTTCTTTCCAGTTCTTCAAATAATTTTTCTCTTAACTTTTCGTCATCGATGTTATCCATTATTGGACGAAATGAAGATTCTACTATTAATTTTTTTGCTCTTCCTTCAGAAAGTCCACGGCTCATTAGATAAAATAATTTTGATTCATCAACTTTTCCTACAGAAGCAGCGTGTTCTCCGATAACATCATCTTCACTACAGAATAATGTTGGAATAGAGTCAGCCTTTATTTTATCATTTAATAAGATAGCAAATTCTCCTTCACGCCCTTCAGACTTGCTCGAACCTTGCTTAAAGTAAAGGTTTCCACGAAATACTTTTTTAGCTGTATCTTTTACAGCTCCTCTTCCTTGAAGCTCACCAACTGTTCTACGTCCACGGAATACTACTGAATACTCCAAGTCCAGCTTTCTGTCCTCATCAGCAAGGTATGCAGGCCACACATAAACTTCTGATGAATCTTCCTCAAGATAAGACTTATGACTTATCGCATTAATCTTTCCACCTAGTTCAACGCTGTAATATTGAGTTTTTCCTTGACCCAAAGTCTCAATTTTTGATGACTCAAAATTAGAACTTTTTGTATTTAAAGTTTGTATTTTTATAATTTTTACTTCTGCATTTCTTCCAGTGAACACTTTTATAATTCCATTGTGATAAACTGGTGTGTCATCTTCTGAATCGTAAGTAATAATTACCGTAACTTTTGCAAAGTCTTCTACTTCGATAACATTGTAGTCAACTAGAAAATTATTTTCTTTATTTGCACGATAATTTAAGTAAATTGGCTTTTCAATTTTTTTTCTTTCAGAAATTTTTAGATACTTCCCTTCATTACAAAAAGCAAGATTCTGTGTCTTAAAAAAGTCTCCTAGTCCATATTCATTATCATTTTTTAATCTTTCCAGCTCATCTATTGAATCACTAATATTTTTTATAGCAACTCCTTCTTGATTTCCATGCTTTATTTCTAGATTATTAAATTTCTTAAATGTTTCAGGCTCTTCGTATTGATAGCCTACTCTTGTCCAAATAACTTTTTCAAGCTTTTTATATTGTTCAAACTTTTCCAGTCTGTATTCACTATTTTCAAGATTTTGTATGCTTGATTTTTCTAACATTTTTGCTCCTTCCATTTTTCAGCAATTTGAGTTTTGCCTGTTTATCCGATTGTTCCTTCCAGTTCCAGCTCTATCAATTTATTAAGCTCAACAGCATATTCAAGTGGCAGCTCCTTAGAAATTGGCTCAACAAATCCTCTTACAATCATTGCTTTTGCTTCATCTTCACTTATACCTCTTGACATAAGATAAAATATTGCTTCGTCGCTTATTCTTCCAATTTTTGCTTCATGTCCAATATCTACACTATCGTTATTTATATCAATTATTGGTATAGTATCTGAAGTTGATTCGTTATCCAGCATTAATGATTCACATTCTACAGTTGATCTTGCTCCAGTTGCTTCTGGCAATACTTTTAAAAGCCCTCTATAAAATGCTGTTCCTCCATTTTTGGAAATTGATTTTGAATGAACTGTTGAACTTGTCTGTTTTCCTTGATGAATAATTTTACATCCTGTATCCAAATATTGTCCAGCCGCTGCAAATGTAACTCCTGTAAATTCACATCTTGAACGATCACCTTTTAGAATACTCATTGGGTAAAGCATCGAAACTCTTGATCCAAATGATCCAGAAATCCACTCAACTACTCCATCATCTTCCACTATTGCTCTTTTTGTATTAAGATTGTACATATTTCTTGACCAGTTCTCAATTGTTGAATATCTTAATCTTGCCCCTTTTCTTACAAATAATTCAACCGCTCCTGCATGCAATGCATTTTTTTGATATTTTGGAGCAGAACATCCCTCGATATAATGCAAATCAGCTCCTTCATCCACAATAATAAGCGTGTGCTCAAATTGTCCTGCTTCAGGTGCATTCAGTCTAAAGTATGATTGTAAAGGCATATTTACCTTTACTCCTTTTGGAACGTAGATAAATGATCCTCCAGACCATACTGCTCCATGTAATGCCGCAAATTTATGATCATTAACTGTAATTAATGTCATAAAATATTCCTTTAGCATATCTTCATATTCTACCATAGCAGTTTCAATATCTGTATAAATTACACCTTGTTCTTTCAATTCTTTATGAATGCTGTGATAAACTACTTCCGAATCATATTGTGCTCCTACTCCTGCAAGTGACTGCTTTTCAGCCTCAGGAATCCCAAGTCTGTCAAATGTATCTCTTATATAACTTGGTACATCATCCCAGTTTTCATTCATTGGTGCCGAATCAGGTTCCAAATAATGCACAATATCATTTACATCAAGATCTGATAAATCTGGACCCCAGTCAGTCATAGGTTTTGAATTGTAAACTTCTAATGCCTTTAATCTAAATTCTTTCATCCACTCAGGCTCATTTTTTCTTTCTGAAATTTTTTTGATAATTTCAGGAGTAAGTCCCTTTTCAGCCTTATATTTATAACGTCCTTCATCTTTTATATCATAGACACCACGTTCAATGTCTGCAACATATGTTTTTTTTCTATTTTCCATTATTCCCACACTTTCTATTCTGTATTAATTATAATCCTAATTCTTCCTTCATTTTAGCATAACCATCTTTTTCAATGCTTTCAACTAATTCCTGCCCACCTGTCTTAACAATTTTTCCATTCATCAAAATATGAACAAAATCAGGCTTTAAATAATCCAGCACTTTATCATAGTGTGTAATTATAAGTAAAGCTGTATCTTTAGTCTTTAATTTTTGAACACCTTCAAATACAACTTTTGTAGCGTCAATATCAAGTCCAGAATCAGTTTCATCTAGAATAGCCAATTTTGGCTCTAAAACTGCCATCTGTAAAATTTCATTCTTTTTCTTTTCTCCACCAGAAAACCCTACATTTAAATGTCTATCTGCATATTCAGGATTAATGTGAAGTTTTTCCATTTTTTCCACTAATTCATTATGAAATTGCATCAAATATTGCTTTTCCCCAGTAACAGCCTCTTTTGCTGTTCTCAAAAAGTCCTCTACAGTAAGCCCTGGTATTTCTTCAGGATATTGAAATGATAGGAAAATTCCTTTTTTAGCTCTTTCATCAACAGCATCTTCATTAATATTCTCTCCATCCAAAATAATTTCTCCATCAACTAATTCGTGTTTTGGATGTCCCACAAGAATACTTGCAAGTGTAGATTTTCCAGCTCCATTAGGCCCCATAATTACATGAACTTCTCCTTTGTTTATAGTCAAGTTCAATCCTTTTAGAATCTCTTTCCCTTCTACTTCAGATTTTACATTTTTCAATTCTAACAAACTCATGCTAATTTTACCTCCAAAATATTTTATATATAAATTTATCGATAATAGGAACTGCAAAGTTAGGAAATTTTTCGTTATATCATA
>NZ_CALHQO010000156.1:0-1377 GCF_938036635.1 uncultured Leptotrichia sp. | reverse complement strand
ATACCGATGAGCAATCCTACGAAAATAAAAAAGTTGAATGATTATGAATTAGCTATCAAATACCTCTATTATAAAAATTTATTCAAGATTTAGTATAAGTTAGAAACACTTGAAAAAATCAAAAAAGACGCTCTTATGAACGTCTTCTTTATTTTTGGAGAGAAAATCAACTTGTGAAAATTGATTTATCTTAGTTATATATAAATATATAGCTAAAATTATATTTATGTTTGTCTTTTGTGAAAATAATTAATTTATTTGAAAAAATATTTTTCACAGACATAGTTAGTTATTAAAATTCTTTTTTGATTTGTTCAACCCATGCCTCAATTCTTTCATCTGTTAATTCAGATTGATTGACTTCATCTAAAGCAAGTCCTAAAAATTCCTTATTTTTTGCCGCTCTTGATTCATTGAATTCATATCCTTCAGTTGAAGTTTTTCCAATAATTGTTGCACCAGTTTTTTGGATTTCTTCATCAATGATAGCAATTCCATCCATAAATGTGTCAGAGAAAGTACCTTGATCTCCACTTCCAAAGTATCCTACTTTTTTTCCCTTAAAGTCTTTGCTTGCTAAGTCATCAACAACCGCTGCCCAGTCATCCTGCAAGTCTCCAAATCCCCATGTAGAAGCTCCTAAAAGCAGTACATCATAATCTTCTAATTTATCCTCATTTCCATCAATATTAAAAACTTCTGCTCCGTCAATTTTTTCTGCAATTTTATGAGCTATATCTTCAGTTACGCCTGTTGTTGATCCGAAAAAAATTCCTACTTTTGCCATATTAAGCCTCCGTTATTAGTTTTTATTTATTTTGGATATCATGTATCCGGATATTTATTGTCTTTCTAAACCAAGGAAATAAATTGTTTTATTCAATTTTCATATAGAAAATATATCATATTTTATTTTGGTTGTCAAATTTTTTTGATTTTTATATTCATTTTTTAGATTACATTCAAATCTTTAAAATTAAGTACTGGAATTCAATATAAAAAGAGATTGTTTGTAATTTTAAAATATCAAAGGTAAATAAAAAATCAAATATGCCACATATAGTAATCTTCTTCTGTTTTTGGAATAATTCTGGCAGGAATGCCCACAGCAACAGCTTCATCAGGCACATCTCGTAAAACAACCGAATTTGCTCCAATTCTCACATTTTTGCCAATTACTATATTTCCTAAAAGTTTTGCTCCCGTTCCAACTGTTACATTTTCTTTTAAAGTCGGGTGTCTTTTAGTTTTCGAGGTACTTACTCCGCCGAGAGTTACCCCATGATAAATAACGCAGTTATCTCCAATTTCCGCTGTTTCTCCGATTACAATTCCCATTCCGTGATCAAAAAATATTTTATTTCCCAGCTTTGCTCC
>NZ_CALHQO010000155.1:0-3340 GCF_938036635.1 uncultured Leptotrichia sp. | reverse complement strand
AGTATTCTGGTGTTATAAAGAAAAGTGAATAATAAATTGATTAAGGGATAAAAAATGGAAAAAATTGATATGGAGAAGCCAAAAATAGATAAATTAATAAGAGATTTTGAGAATACAAAATATTTTGGATATATGTTTTTTGTAGAATATGATGGACAGAAATTTGAATCTTTTGATGAAAATCCTAATAAAAAGAGTGTTAAATCAGAATTCAGAAAAATTTTGGAAAAGAATAAAATAAAGATTTTTAAAGGTATTCAGCAGGCTGGAAGAACTGATGCAAATGTGAGTGCAAAAGAAAATATTCTTTATATAAATTCCAAAGAGATAATTGATTTTTCAAAATTAAAATTTTTGGAAACAGAAGAGATGAAAATCAATAAAATATCGAGAACATTGCCATTTCTTGAATTTCCGCAAATGATTGAAAAAAGATATTATATTTATGAATATCCAAAAAAACTTAGGAAAAATGATGAAGAGAGAATAAATAAGATTTGTAAGAAAGTATCTGGGAAAAAGAATTTTTACGAATTTACTTCAGAAAAGGGGAAAAAATTAAAAAATCACACAAGAGAAATTTTTGTGAAGTATGAAAATGGTAAGCTGTATTTTGTAGGAGATGGATTTTTGCCACAGCAGGTGCGGATTATGAGCAATTTTATTTTAAATAATACAAAGTTTGATATTGAAAAGTTAAATGATGGGAATTTTGAAAATAGGAAATTGGGGATAAAAGATAAACCGCTTGATGGGAAATATTTGACACTTGTGAAAGTTGAATTTTCAGAAAAATTAGAGAAAATCAGTTTTTTTGATGTGAAAAATATTGAAGAATTGATAAATTTGAAAAAGAATAATAATGAAAATTTGGAAACAAGAAATTCTGAAATCAAAATAGATGATTTGAATGAACAATTAAAAAGCATTGATAAAGTTAGAAAAATTGAGAGAAATAGTTATTTTACGGTATTTTTTGTTGAAAAGAAAGATAAAGGGGAATTTATTGGAAAAAGAGGGAAAAATATTAGGAAGTTAAAGAGGATTTTTGGAGATATAGTTGTAAAAGAGATTTGAAAAAATTGAAAATATTTTATAGAGTATGTAGAAATTTATTGTTTTTAAAAGTTTTTAGATATTGTTTATAGAAAAATATTGAATGATAAAATTTGATAGCAGGATATTGACGTATCTTATTAGGAAGTTTAGAAAAATAAGAAAAATCAAGATTAGGAAAAGAGTGGAAAAATGTATATAATTAGAAAAGCAATGGAATATTTTAAACCGAAAATTAACAGGGCTTATATGAATGAGGCTTTGAAAAAATTGACAGAAAAAGAAAAGAAAATATTTTTGGAAATGTCCGATTACGATAAGTTTCATTCGCTTGAAGTTTATAAAAAAATAAAAAAAACGGAACTAAAAAACAATGAGAAATATTTAAAATTGGCACTTCTACACGACTGTGGAAAAGAAAATGTGTCGATTATAACGAGAGTTTTGCATAAATTAGGATTTAAAACGCAGTTGCAAAATCACGCACAAAGAAGTTTTGAAAAGCTGGAAAAAGTAGATGAAAAAGTAGCGGTTTTGGCGAAAAATCATCATAATAGAGAATATTCAGAAGAAATGAGAGTTTTTCAGAAATGTGATGATGAGAGTTAAGAAATTGATGAAAAGTTTTTAGAAAAGAGTGATTTTATGAAAGACAAGTATAATATGACATTGGAGGAGAATATTTTTGTTGCGAAAAGAAATATAGTGGATTCAATTTGGAAATCGGCAAATCTGGAAGGAATAGCTGTAACTTATCCTCAGACAGAAACGATTTTTCAGGGACTGGGAGTTCAGAATATGAAAGTTAAGGATATAAATGCCATTGTTAATTTAAAACATTCGTGGGAATTTATTTTGGAAAATATTGAATATCCCCTTGATTTAAACTATATTTGCAAAATTAATCAGCTAATTGGGGAGGCAAATGTAAATCCTTTTCCTGGACAATTGAGATTTTCTGATGTAAGTATGGGTGGAACGGATTGGAAGCCTGAAATTCCAAATAAGGAAAAAGTGAATGATAATTTGAATAAAATTTTGAAATGTGAAAACTCTGCAACAGAAAAAGCAATAAATTTAATGCTATATTTAATGAGAAGCCAGCTTTTTTATGATGGAAATAAAAGAACAAGCATGATGACAGCAAATCATGTAATGATTCAAAATGGTGCTGGAATTATTTCTGTACCAATAAAACAGCAAGAGAAATTTTTGGAACTGCTTGTGAAATTTTATGAAACTAATGATATGAGTGAAATTAAGGAATTGATTTATAATCATTGTATTGACGGGATAAATTTTAAAAGAGAATAAAATTTTGGGAAATAAAAAATTATAAAAGAAAGAAAAATAGATAATTATGAATGAAAAATATGAAGTTGAAAATGAATTTGAAGATGAGATAGATATGGAAAATAGTAAAAATGAGGAAAATATTGTTGTTTTGAATGAAGAGGCTGGGAGCAGGATTGATAAATTTTTGTCAGAAAGGCTCGAGTTGACACGGACACGCATTCAGCAACTTATAAAAGATGAAAATATTTTGGTAAATGAAAAAAAGACAAAGTCTGCTTATAAAATTGAAGAAAATGATACAATAAAAGTTGTAATTCCAGAACTGGAAACTGTTGAAATTAAACCTGAAAACATTGATATTGAAATAATTTATGAAGATAATGATTTGGCAGTTATCAATAAAAAAGCTGGAATTGTTGTACATCCTGCAAATGGACATTATTCGGGAACGCTTGTAAATGCAATTTTGTATCACATTAAAGATTTGTCAGGAATAAATGGAGAAATCCGTCCTGGCATTGTGCATAGGCTAGATAAGGACACAAGCGGACTTTTAATAATCGCCAAAAATGACAAGGCACATCTAAAATTGTCACAAATGTTTCACGATAAAACTGTAAAAAAAACTTATCTTGCAATTTTAAAAGGAAAACTAAACCAGAAAAGCGGAAGAATTGTAACACAAATCGGGCGTGATAAAAACGACAGGAAGAAAATGACTGTAATAAATGACTTAAATTCAGGAAAAACTGCGATTACAAATTACGAAGTAATTTCACAAACTGAAAAATTTACGCTTGTTAAAGTTCATATTGAAACTGGAAGAACTCACCAAATCAGAGTTCACATGAAACATTTAGGCTATCCAATTTTAGGCGACAGTGTCTACGGCAGAACAGACACAGAAAAACGCCAAATGCTTCACGCCTATAAACTTGAATTTCAACATCCAATTACAGAAGAAAATATAGAATTTATTGCAAAATTG
>NZ_CALHQO010000154.1:0-1418 GCF_938036635.1 uncultured Leptotrichia sp. | reverse complement strand
AAATCCTGGAGTATCTATTATATACGAATGTGGTGCTGACATAAAAAATCGGCTTTCTATTGTTGTATGCCGCCCTTTTTTTGTTTTCTGGCTGACATCATTTGTAGCTAGTACTTCTTCACCAATTAGAGTGTTTATAAGCGTGGATTTTCCGGCACCCGATGGTCCTGAAATTACAACTGATTTTTTATTTATATATTGCTGTAATTCGGTAATTCCAGTATTCGTTTCAGTTGAAATTGGGAAAATAGAAATTGTTTCTTTAAAAATTTGTTTAAATTTATTAAAAAATTCTTCCAGTTCTTCTTTTGAAACTAAGTCAATTTTAGATAATATGAGTACAGCTGGAATATTTTGAGAATTTGCGTTTAACAGCATTTTCTGAAAATTTGTAAAATCAAAATTTGGACTTTTTATTGCAAATAGAATACCGATAAAATCAATATTTGCAATTAGTGGACGATATAAAAAGTTTTCCCTTTTTTCAATTTTTTCAATAACTTTTTCCTTTTCGTCAAATTCTACAAGATCCCCGATAATACAGTTCATTTTATCATTTTTCACTTTTAATGTTCCACGTAACTTGCATTCATAAATATTTTCTTCATTCAAATTTTTGGAATTTTCGTCTAAAACATAGTAAAATCCTTTTATTTTTCTAATAACTTTTCCTTTGATAAAATATTTGGGAGAAATTTCAAAATAACATTCAAAATAACTCCCATCTCCTTTCTAATTTTTTTGTCATTGTAAATAATAAGTCTTACTCATCGTCATCAGCATTGCTGTCGCCTGGTGGAGAAGTTGATGTATCATCATTATTCCGTCGTTCGCCACCTTGTTGCTGAGAATTTCCAGGATTACTATTTTGTCTATCTATTTGATTTATTGTGTCATCAATAGTTCTCTCAATTTCCCTTTCATTTATATTTTGTTGTGAACGCTTGATAATTTCTTCAGTCGATCTTTCTCGTTTTCTTACAGCCGCTCCACTATTTACCACAACGGATACTTTTTGTCCACGCTGTATTTTCGTTCCAGCCGCAGGATTTGTGGAAATAATTGTGTTTACTGGCAATGTCGGATCACTTGTTTGAGATACAGAGCCAATTTCAAGTCCAATTTGTTTTAACAATTCTCTGGCATCATTTACATCAAGTCCAGTTATATTTGGCATAACTGATGGATCTATCATTTGTTGTGAAGAAACAAGTATTGATATTTTCTGGTTAATTTCCAGTTTTGTACCTGGTTTTGGATAAACTCCCAAAATAGTGTTGTATTTTTGGTTAGATGGATAATAATCAATTGTTTCAATTTGAATATTCTGTCCTTTTAACCGAGATCTTGCTTCTAATAGTTCCAATCCGACTATATTAGGTACTTTTACATCTTCTCCATTGTTTACCCATATTCTA
>NZ_CALHQO010000153.1:0-2066 GCF_938036635.1 uncultured Leptotrichia sp. | reverse complement strand
CGTTCGAGAGATTTATATATGGGAACTTCTGTGGCTACTGGGGCGTTGAAAACTATTAATACGAATGTCGTTGGGAGCGGATTAAAATTAAAGGCTGCTATCGATAATGAGACAATAGGGATTAACGACGAGGAAGCTGAAGCAATAGAAAGTTTGATTGAAAAAGAATTTGAACTTTGGTCGAAAGATAAAATTGATAATTTAGGAACTATGAATTTTTATCAGATTCAGGAACTTGTATTTTTGACAGTGCTGATGAATGGAGAATGTTTTATAAAATTAAATTATTTTGAAACTCCAAAAAATCCATATAGTTTAAAACTCGAAATTTTAGAGCCTGACAGAATATATACTCCAAATAATATGATTTCAGATAAAAGTGTGGTTGAGGGTGTGAAAATAGATAAAAATGGAAGAATTGAAGGTTATTATGTTTCATCTGAACATCCTTTGGATGCAACTGGGGGAGTAAGTGAGAAACTTATAAAAGTTTATGGAAGTGAAAATCAAAAAAATATAATACATCTACTTTTCACAGAAAGACCTGAACAAGTAAGAGGAATCCCAATATTATCTCCAGTTATTGAGAATTTAAAGCAGCTCGGGAATTATACTGAAGCTGAACTAATGGCAGCAGTTATAAGCGGAATGTATGCAATTTTTATTGAAAGCGAAGCCGAAAATTCGAGCGGTGCTGATGTAGGTGAACTAGAAGCAGTTGAAAATGATTTGCTGGTAGATTCAGAAGATGAAACTACTATAGAACTTGCACCAGGAATGGTTGTGGGACTTAATCCAGGAGAAAAAGCAAAAGCTACTAATCCAGGAAGACCTAACGCTCAATTTGATCCTTTTGTTACAAGTATTTTACGGCAAATTGGAAGTGCTTTGGAAGTTCCGTATGAACTTTTGATAAAGCATTTTACAGCAAGTTATTCAGCAAGCCGTGCAGCACTTCTGGAAGCGTGGAAAATGTTTAGGAAAAGGCGTGAATGGTTTGTAGAGAATTTTACCCAGCCTGTTTATGAGGAATGGTTAAATGAAGCGTATTTGCTAGGTAGAATTGAACTTAAAAATTATGGAACTGATTTTCTTATAGATAAAGCGTGGTGTGGTTCGCAATGGAATGGACCATCTCAAGGGCAAATAGATCCGTTAAAAGAGGCTAATGCGGCAGTTATAAGAATCAATAATGGATTATCGACTAGGACGAGAGAAACAGCAGAACTTAATGGAGGAGATTTTGAACAAAACATAAGAATTTTGGCAAAGGAAAACAAATTATTAACAGAGAAAGGAGTGATATTGAATGCCGAAACAACTCAAATTTTGGAACGTGATGAAGAATGATGAGGAAAAATCAGCTGAACTGATACTTTATGGGAGCATTGGAAGTGATGAATATTGGGATGATATATCTGATAAGGCGTTTAAACAGGATATTGAAAATCTTGGGGATGTGGAAAATATAACTTTGCACATAAATAGTCCGGGAGGGAGTGTATTTAGTGCTGTAGCAATAGCGAACACTCTTAAAAATCATAAGGCTAAAATAACAGCAAATATAGATGGATTGGCAGCAAGTGCGGCAACTATCATAACAAGTGCCTGTGATACTGTAAGAATGCCTAAAAATGCTTTGTTTATGGTACATAATCCAATAACTTTCGCTTACGGAAATAATCAAGATATGCAAAAAACACTTGAAATGTTAAATAAAGTTAAAAATAGCATTATCGAAACTTATTTAAGCAAAACAAAAACTGATAAGGAAACTTTATCTGAACTAATGGATAATGAAACTTGGATGAGTGCAGAAGAAGCTAAAGAATATGGATTTGTTGATGAAATATTAAATGAAAGCGTGGAAAAAGAAGTTATTGAGAATAAATTGATTATAAACAATATGGCTTTTGATATTTCAAGATTTAAAAATTTTAAAGAAAAGAAAAATCAAGATCCAAGAATTATAAATATTTCTGTAAATAGTACAGGAAGTCCTGAAGAAATAGCTGATAAATTTAGAGATATATTAAATTCGACAGAAAATCAAAAAAACGAAGGAG
>NZ_CALHQO010000152.1:0-2727 GCF_938036635.1 uncultured Leptotrichia sp. | reverse complement strand
TTATGGAAGAAATATTACACTATGAAAATGTAACTTTTAAGCGTAATGGCAGAGAAATATTGAAAGGAATTGACTGGCATATAAATAAAGGCGAGAATTGGGTACTTTTGGGACTTAATGGTTCTGGAAAGTCAACTCTTCTTGGAATGATACCGGCCTATATTTTTCCAAGTTCTGGAGAAGTGCGAGTTTTTGGTCATAAATTTGGTAATTATTCTTGGAAAAAAATAAAGAATCGAGTTGGATTTGTAAGTTCCACATTGAATAATTTTTCAAGTACATTAAATGGTGAAAAATTGGAAGATGTTGTAATTTCTGGAAAGTTTAGTTCTATTGGGATTTATGATGAAGTTACCGATGAGGACAGGAAAAAGGCTGATAAGATTATTGAGGATTTTAAGATTTCGTATATAAAAAATAATCATTTTGGAACTTTGTCGCAAGGGGAGCAACGACGGACATTGCTTGCAAGAGCGTTTATGAACGAGCCTGATTTGCTTATATTGGATGAGCCTTGTTCAGGGCTTGATGTAACTTCGAGGGAGTATTTTTTGAAAGTGCTTGAGGAAAATTCCCGAAATAATAATGCAATACCGTTTATTTACGTAACTCATCAGATTGAAGAAATTATGCCTTCAGTAACACATGTGGCACTTCTTCACGATGGAAAGATTTTGGCAAAAGGGTTTAAAAAGGATATTTTGACTGATAAATTACTTTCTCAGATGTTCGGCTTGGATGTGAAGATTGTTTGGGAAAATGAAAGACCTTGGCTGATTGTGAGATAAATTTAGGATTTATCTAAAAGGAGATGACTCATTAAACATGGATAAAAGCAGAAAATTTATGGCAGTAATTTTAGCATTGCTTGCGGCTATTTTTTATGCAATTAATACACCGTTTTCTAAAGTGCTTTTAAATAAGATTCCACCTACATTGATGGCATCTTTTCTATATTTGGGAGCTGGAACAGGGGTAGGTATTATGTATTTGTTTCGTAGAAAAGCCGAAAAAAAGTATAAAAAGTTAAATAAGGCAGATTTACCTTATACTGTTGGAATGATTGTCCTTGATATTGCGGCACCTATATTCCTTATGATTGGTATAAATATTGGTTCAGCCTCAAATGCTTCACTGCTTGGCAACTTTGAAATTGTAGCAACAACAATTATTGCTCTTTTGATATTTAAGGAGAAAGTAACATCAAAGTTGTGGATTGCTATTGGATTTATCACAATATCAAGTATAGTTCTTTCATTTGAAGGGGCTGAAAGTTTCCAGTTTTCATTAGGTTCATTGTTTGTTATATTGGCGACTTGCTGTTGGGGATTGGAAAATAACTGCACTAGAAAAATCTCGGATAAAAGCACTTACGAGATTGTTTTGCTAAAAGGCTTTTTCTCTGGTAGTGGTGCATTTATAGTCGCCCTTATTTTGGGAGAAAGAATTCCTGAAATCAAATATATAATAGCTGCTTTGCTACTTGGATTTGTGGCATATGGACTCAGCATTTTTATGTATATCAGAGCACAAAGAGATTTAGGTGCTGCAAAAACTAGTGCATATTATGCTGTAGCTCCATTTGTAGGAACTTTTTTAGCATTTGTAGTAAATGGAGAAAAACTTACTTTGGTATATTTCATTGGTCTTATCTTTATGATAATTGGTAGTGCAGTTGTCGTATATGATACAATGGTTAAACGTCACAGTCATAGTCATTCTCACATAATTGTTCATACGCATGATGGAAAAACACATACTCATATTATCACGCATGAACATGAACATAGTCATTTTATATCAGAGAAAAAGCATAATCATAAACATAAAGATTATATAAATAGCATAGAACATAAATTAATACACGAAAAGGAATTGTAGATTTATAAAAGTGCTGTATTTAAAACATAACAAACTAAAGTTTAAAACAAAAGAAACATTAGGGAAAATAAAAAAAATTAAGCAAGATTAAAATTGTTCAAGAAATTAAAAATTTTTAGAGGTAAGAAAAATGTAATGGCAACACCTCCAACTTAAATCGAAATAGTATAAAATTACGAGGAGATTATAAGATGAACAATTATATAAAATTAAATGAAGATAGATGGAATAATGTAAAAAATGACTATACTGAGCCATTGACACATGAAGAATTAGAAGAAGTTAGAAATAATCCAATTTCTGTTGCATTAACTGTTGGGAAAAAAGTCCCGAAAGAATGGTTTGAAAAAGCAAACGGAAAAAAGATATTAGGTTTAGCTTGTGGTGGTGGACAGCAGGGACCAGTTTTTGCTATAAAAGGTTATGATGTAACCATAATGGATTTTTCTAAATCACAATTACAAAGAGATGATATGGTTGCTAAAAGAGAAGGCTTAAAAATCAATACAGTTCAAGGCGATATGACAAAACCATTTCCATTTGAAAATGAAACTTTTGATATTATTTTTAATCCAGTTTCAAATGTATATATAGAAGATTTAGAAAACATGTATAAAGAAGCCTCTCGAGTATTGAAAAAGGGTGGACTGTTAATGGTCGGATTTATGAATCCTTGGATATACATGTATGATGCTGACATTGTATGGGACAAACCCGACGAGGAATTACTTTTAAAGTTTTCAATACCTTTTAATTCAAAAGAGCTTGAAGAGGAAGGCAAGATAACCATAAATCCAGAATATGGATATGAATTTAGCCATACCTTAGAAACTCAGATTAGAGGAC
>NZ_CALHQO010000151.1:0-2726 GCF_938036635.1 uncultured Leptotrichia sp. | reverse complement strand
CTAAAACACTGGAACAATTACATCTTTATATTTTTCTTCCATATATTTTTTTACTTTTTCACTTTGTAATACCTTTAACAGTTTCTGAATTCTAGGATCATTTTCATTTCCTTTCAATGTTGCAAGGACATTTGCATAAGGTGAATCTTTATCTTCTTTTACAAGTCCGTCTTCTTTATATGACAATCCTGCATTTAATGCAAAACTGCTATTTACAATTGAAGCAGCAACTTCAGGTAATCTTGGCGGAAGCTGTTCTGCTGAAAGCTCTTCAAATTTTATATTTTTTGGATTGCTTACAATATCTTTTAATGTTGCATCCACATTCTTGTTATTATTTAATTTTATAATTCCAGCTTTATCAAGTAAAATTAATGCACGTCCTCCATTTGTTGGATCGTTAGGAATAATTAAAGTATCTCCATTTTTTAAGTCGTTAATATTTTTTATTTTTTTAGAATATAATGCCATTGGCTCCAAATGAATATTTCCAACTGCTGACAATCCAATATTATTTTTCTTTCCAAAATCATTCATATATGGAACATGTTGGAAGAAGTTTGCATCTATACTTTTGTCTGCAAGTGCCTTATTTGGCTGAACATAGTCATTAAATTTAACTATTTCAAGTTCAATCCCTTCTTTTTTCAGGTCATCCTTTACCAAATTCAATAATTCAGCGTGAGGAACTGGTGTCGCACCTACAATTAATTTTTCAGTTTTTCCTGATGGAGCTCCTCCTTTTGATTCTGTTCCTTTACTTCCGCAAGCTACTAAAAATAACGCTGTTACTAAGACTAATAAAATTTTTTTCATAAAACCATCTCCTTGCTGTATTTATATTATTAAATTAAACTCTTTTTCACTTATTCATCAACATTTTTACAATACTGTTTCCAATAAACTGTATAATTTGTACAAGTACGATTATAACAATTGTCGCCTGCCACATTACTTCTGGCTTAGATTTTTGATAACCATCAATTACAGCAGCATTTCCAAGTCCACCACCACCGATTGTCCCAGCCATCGCAGAATATCCAATCAGACTGATTAATGTTAATGTCAAGCCATGAACAAGTGCAGGAAGTGCTTCTGGTATCATTACTTTAAAAATAATTTCAGAAACTGTTGCACCCATAGATTTTGAAGCTTCAATAAGCCCATCATCTACTTCCTTTAACGCTCCTTCTATGATTCTTGCTACAAATGGCGCAGAGCCTAACGAAAGTGGAACAATAAACGCAATACTTCCATAAGATTTATGAACAAGCATTCTTGAAAGCGGTATTAATAAAACCATCAGGATTATAAATGGAATTGATCTTGTAATATTTACAATAATCATATCTAATATTTTATGAATTGTTTTATTTGGCTTTACACCCTTTTCATCAGATGTAACAAGTAGAATTCCAATTGGCAGTCCGATAATTAATGCTATAATTGTCGAAACAAATACCATATAAATTGTTTCCCAAAGGGGTTCAGCCATATTTTGAAATTGTAAAAATTTAATCCAGTCAAATCTTACTCCCATTTATACCACCTCCGAATCTATTTTATTTTCTTTCAGCCATTCAATAATATCTTTTGCTTTTTCTTCATTTGCCGAGATTTCTATTAATAAATTTCCAACGATAATATCCCCTACCTTATCAATAAATCCACTTAGAATATTTACTTCAACATCATATTTACGAATAATTTTTGCAATATATGACTCGTTTACCTGTTCTTCGTTATATTTAAGGCTTAGACGTAATTTTCCATTATTTTCTTCACGGCTCTTTATCTCTTCTTCTGTTCTAAATTCTTCGTGTGAAATATTTTGTACGAATTCTTTTGCCAGTTCTGTTTTTGGATTTAGGAAAATCTCTTTTGTTTCGCCTTTTTCAATAATTTGTCCATCTGACATAATTGCAGCTTTATTACAGATCTTCTTTATAACCTCCATTTGATGAGTAATCAAAATTATAGTTATTCCAAACTTTTTATTTATATCCTTCAACAGTTCCAGAATAGAATTAGTCGTTCTTGGATCAAGTGCTGATGTTGCTTCATCTGAAAGCAGTAATTGGGGATTATTTGCTAATGCCCTAGCTATCGCCACACGTTGCTTCTGACCTCCTGAAAGTTGTTCGGGATAATTTAACTTTTTATCTGAAAGCCCCACAATTTCAAGCAGCTCATCCACTCTTTTTTTTATATCTCTTTTTTTCCATCCTGAAATTTGCAATGGAAAAGCTATATTGTCAGCAACATTTTTTGAATTTAGCAAATTAAAATGCTGAAAAATCATACCAGTTTTTTTTCTATATTCTCTCAAAAGCCTTGTATTAAATTTTAGAATATTTTTATTCTCATATCCAAGACTTTTTTTCTTTTTACTGTCAACAATTTCATGTCTTACTAAAATTTCTCCAGAAGTAGGTTCTTCCAGCCTATTAAGAAGCCTTATAAGAGTAGACTTACCAGCTCCACTAAGCCCCATAATTCCATATATATCGCCTTGCTCAATGTCAAGACTTACATCGTTTACAGCTAGCAATTCTTGTCCATTATTAAGTTTATATTTTTTTACCAAATTCCTTATCTTAATAAAACCGTCCATATTTCACCTCATTTTCATTTGTTTTACCTTATTCTTACTTTCTATAGTTAAAAAGATTATATTATTTATTCCTTTAAAAGTCAACTAACTATTTTAAATACTTTTTTATATT
>NZ_CALHQO010000150.1:0-5339 GCF_938036635.1 uncultured Leptotrichia sp. | reverse complement strand
CCTTATCGTTATACGTGTCGTGCAACGTATCGTCAGATATATCATTTTTAGGACTTTCAGTAACATCTTCTGTTTTTTCTTCTACTATTTCTGCTTCAAGTATTGTTTCATTATTTTCTGAATTATCAGAAATATTTTTATTTTCTATTTCAGAATTTTTTTTAAACATTTTTGCTTCGTCAATTTTATCAATATATTTTTCTATTATTTTCTTAATTTCCTCTTTTTCACATTGATTATAAATAATTTTTATAAATTCTTTTTGCTTAACTTCCTTTAATTCGCTTGAAATTAGATCCTCAAAAGGTTTCCCACCTTTATTAAGATTAGATTTTGCCCATTCAAGCAGGATTATTTCCCTTGTTTCAGAATCATATTTAATCAATTTATGCTGATCCATAAATCTTTTCAATAAATTTTCCACTGATTCAATTGAATATCCCATATCAAATGCTATTTGCTTTTTCGTTATTTTATATATACCTATCTGTGTTGACTTTTCATTTGTCATTAAGTATAAATAAAAAAATTTGTCCTCGGGAGTCATTTCTTCTTGAACATACGGATTACTCCAAAAGTCCGTTTGTATCTGTCTAAACTTAGCCATATTTCTCTCCTTATGATAATATTTTATCTTTTTCTATTTTTCCTATTCCTCCAAGCAATAAAATTTTTATATTTCACAAACTTTACGCCTACTAAACTTATATTTTCTCCGTCAATGACAATATACGGGTACTTTATTTCAAAATTTCTTATACCCGTATATGTTACTGATCCCACTCCATATTCTAAAATTAAATTTTTTTCTCTTTTCATTTTCTCTCACTTGTGATATAATAATCTTGAGAATACGAAAGTGTTTTTTAGATCTTTTATGTCAGTGTTTTTCCACTGGCATTTTTTTATTCAATTTCTTCCTCTTCTTCAAATTCGCTTAATATTTCCATTGTTTCATCAGATCTATTTTTATCATCAGAAATACCTTTATTAATTTTCTCAATTATTATTTCCATTTCATCATTCAAGGCCCGTATATCGTTTTTAAGCTCCTGAAAACTTTTAGCCTTACTCATTATCAGCTTTTCATCAATCCAAGCTCTCAATGCACTCCTAAGACTCGTAAAGTACCATTTTGCTACAAATTGTACTTTACCTTTATTATTTTTCTGTTTACATCCAATCACAAAACATCTTGGCTGACTTTTAATATAATAATTTCCACTCAAATTTATATACATTATTCTTACCTCTATTTCCATTTCTTTTTAAAATAAGATGACCACCAAAGCAATATTGCAAGCAACACTGGAAATGCCAAATTTCCACCTGCAATCCAATACCCTTTTTCTCTAATCACTTCTAACTGAATCAGCACTGTCATTGTTATCAGAAATATTATTTTTATCAGATTTTTCACTGTCAGCATTTTCTCGCTCCATTTCCTTAATTTCCTCTTGATCCATTTCTTTTTCAAGCTGTTCTCTTATTGTCATTTTGATAAACCAACCTTTCTTACAAATTTTTTGATTCTGTTCTTAATTTTTCTTTCTTCCATTTTTCTTCTTGTTTCTTTATTTTGATTGTTTACCATTACTAAAGCATCATATTTCATTTTAAATTCACATCCCTTTCCTATTATGCTACTACCACATATTTCAGTTCCAAAAATTTTCTATAGCTTATTCCAACATATCTTTCAACATGTACTCTTTGAATATCGTAGTCCCAATTACGTTTCCCGGCTCTTCTTCTTGCTTCTTTTTCATTTTCATCTTTAAATTTAGGTACCGCCGTTCCAAATTTAAGTCTGCCTTCTTGTAGGCCTACTCTTACATATTGCTGTCCTTTTCCTATAAATTCAGCAGCTTCCTTTATTGATAATTGCAATTTTGTAGCCTGTTTTCTTATCCAAGATTCTGAAACTTCCATAGTTTTTTCCTTTCCGGGATTGCCGTCCCTTAATTTTTTTTGGTGTTTGTTTTTTCCTTACCTAGTCCCTTAACGACATTTTTTGTTTCCTAATTAACTCCCGATTCTTTAGAATTTCCCTTTTTTAATTTTTCTAATACTGAATCTAATATTCCAAGATTTTTATTTGTCAACTGTTCCTTTTGAACTTTTTCATACCACTTATTCCAAATTTTTTCACAGTCATTTTCTGCTTTTTCCTTTAATTTTTCATCTTGTATCTGATTTATAATGCTATTTATTCTAACTGCCCATCCAGTCATCACTAAATCATTTTTTAGGTTGTATTTTTCTTTTATCATTTCTTCCGCAACTTTTTTTAATTCATTTACTGTTGCCAAATAAAATGTATCCACATTGTGAATTTCCATTCTTAAAATTCTCCTTCAAATAATTTATGTAATTAATAGAATCTTGTACGATTTTTCTTTTTTTCTTCATCCATATCTTTTAATACTGTGACTATTATTTCATCGATATTATCTTTCTTTTTCGTTTTTGTTCTTATCCTTGTACTATAATTTCTATATTTACTGCTTTTTTTCCTTCGTTTCTTTTTAAAAAACAAAGGATAAACATATAATAATTTTTTAGGTTGCAAAATTTCTTTTTCTTTCTCTTTTTTCCTATCCAATATAGCCTTAATTCCTACCAAAGCTACAATTATAACCGATGTTATCATCAAAATTATTTTTTTCATCTCTCACTCCCTTACTTCAAAATTTATTCATTTTTAAATATTCTATGTTATAATCTAACCACCTTAATATGAAAGGAGGTATTATTATTTTTATAATAATAATTTTTGCGGCTGTATATGTAGCTGTATTTTTAGCTATATTAAAAGATAAACCCATTAATTATTTCTGGATGACATTTGCAGTCTTGATAATAGTGTGTTTTCTTCCAATATATTATCGAATTGAATTTTCAGAGGAAGAACTAAGAACATTTTTAACTGTAGGCAGCATGTTCCTTGCTCTCTCTACTTTTACAAAAAACCATAAAATTATTAAAGCCTCTGTCATGAATTTCTTATTCGTACTAATTAATTATCTTGTAATTATTGTGGAAAAAAGACATTCTGAAATAATTGAAGCAAAATTTATCTTTACAATTTTTATAATGCTATCAATTGTTTATTTCATTATAACGTTGATAAGACATTATTTAGATGAAAGTGGTTAAGACCATCAATCCACACATTTTAAATCTAGTAGTATAAAAAACCAAAAACTTAGCAGGAAAAAAATAGCATAAACTATCCTGGTATCTATTTTATTTCCATATAAGGATGTAATAGATAAAAACAAAATGAAATTTAAAACGCTTAAAAATGCTATATTACGATATCTACGTATTTTATAATCGTATTTTGCTTTAATTCTCTTTTCTATTTCATCCTTATCCATAAATTTTAAAATATCTTCTTCGGTATCTACTCCCATCCTCTCACTCCCTTCTTTTTTCCAAATAACCTCTTTTGTGCTATAATATTATCGCCAAATAAATCTTTACACAGAAAGGAGGTGTCACTATTATTAAAGCTATTGTTTATGCGATTTCAAAAGTTATCGCATTGTCTTTTTTGAATTAGTTTTAATATGTGTCCTTTCGATTCAATGCATCTAATAAAAGGACACATCTTCTATTTCTACTTCTAAAATCTTTCAATTCCGTACATTTGTATAAATTTTTGTAAATTTCTTGTTTTATTTCTTTTTCTTTTTCAAAATCTCTGTGTTCACTTCTTCTAATTGCAGTAAAAATATGTATAACATCAGTAATATTATTTTCGTCTTCCAACAAATCTATTCCTGATTCAATTTTTGTAAAATCTTTTTTTAAAAAATTCAACATTTCTTCATAACATTTTTCTACTAACTTTTTCTCATTTCCCATCCTCTCACTCCCTTACTTCAAAATCTTATTTATTTTTAAATATCTTATGCTATAATCTAACCATCCTAAATGAAAGGAGGTACAGCGATTATGTATAAAGTTCATGCTTGTCTACTTGGACAATGGACTGAACTTACTGAAGATGATTATCAAATTGGATATAATAATCAATTCTTTTCTCCATATAATTGGGCTAAAGAGGGATATATAAAAAATATTCATAATTTTATCGAAAACAGTTTTTATGATATGTCAATAGTCCAAATTATTCATAAAGATAAAAAATATTTTTTAAGTCCAGTACATATTCAAGTTGTTATAGAAGAATAGGGCTTTTAATACTTTTATAAAAATCTTTTATTTTTTTTAGAGACTCATCTTCTGTAATTTCAACATCAAAGGTGAGTTTCTCTTTTTTATTTTTAAAATAGTCTATACACTTATACTATTTTGTATATCTTAATACAACTTTCTTTAATTTGTTTGTGAATTTTCTTTATTTTGCTGTTCTTCAGCCTTCACTTGATTTTGTATCTGAGTATTTATTGTATCATTAACACTCCATTTGTAAACTAACACACTTTGAATATCAAATATATTAAAACTTGGTTTAAATCTAATTTCTTTCATTTTATTAAATGCATTTACTTCAGTTACTTTGAAACTTCCTATTCTTATTCCTTTTGACAGAACATCACTAACTCCAGAAGTTTCTATATTAAATATTGTATTTTTATCTACTTTACCTTCATTATAATTTTGCACAGAGAAAGT
Organism: uncultured Leptotrichia sp.; assembly: GCF_938036635.1. Classification (NCBI taxonomy): domain Bacteria; kingdom Fusobacteriati; phylum Fusobacteriota; class Fusobacteriia; order Fusobacteriales; family Leptotrichiaceae; genus Leptotrichia; species uncultured Leptotrichia sp. The sequence continues at coordinate 692 of NZ_CALHQO010000150.1, read as the reverse complement.
TCCATTACCATTTCCACGTAATATTTGCTGATCAGAACCATTTAAAACGACACTTAATTTTGAAGTCTTACTTGTTAATAGAGTCACTTCCGAATATTCTTCACTTACCTTAGAAATTTTTCCAATAAGATAACCGTCAAACATTACTGGCAGATTTATTTTTATTCCTTGTGCAGACCCCTTATTTATATACATTTTCTCAGATGAATTACCATTTTCCACAAGCGCAACATCTGCTGCTATAAATTCAGCTGGATTTTTTTGACGCATACCTAGCATTTGCCGTAATTTTTCATTTTCTTCTTTTAAATATGCAAGTTCCATATTCTGAACTTTATTTTTCTGTAATTCAAAATCTCTATTTTTATTATTTTCAGCATAGTCTTCAACATAACTAATATCATTAACTCGTGATTTTAATTTTAAAACCTGAGTGTACAACATACTTTTTACTTTTACTAACCTAAAGTTTACTGACTGAGTTATTCCATCTAAAAATGTAAATGAACTTGTAATTCTATTTTTAAAGGCAAACATTATTATTATTATTATTATCAAAATCAGAACTGCTCTACCTGTGCTCTTTTTCTCAGAAAAATCATCTAATTTCATTATTTTATAATCCTCTCATTTTTTATTCCAAAATATCAAATATAAAAACATAAGCATTTTAATATTGATACGATTAATTT
>NZ_CALHQO010000149.1:0-1001 GCF_938036635.1 uncultured Leptotrichia sp. | reverse complement strand
TTCTTTTGACAATTTTGATATTTTACGGTTTAAGAAAATTGTACAAAATTTTGAGAGTTATCGCAAAAATAATTTATGAAGAAGGAAGTAATGATTTAAGAGATTTGATTGAAGATGAGAAAAATAAAATAAATTAAACTATAAAATCCCACATCTTAAAATCTTTAGTCAATTGTGATATAATAATTTATAAAATAAAATTGACGATATTAATTAAGAAAGGAAAAAAATATGATAACCGCCTTAAAAGGAATGAAAGATAGATATTCTGACGATGTGAAAAAATACGATGCGATTGTAGATGCTTCAAAAAAAGTTTTTGGAAAATATGGATTTGAGCGGATAATTACGCCGATTTTGGAGGAAACGGAGCTTTTCAAACGAGGAGTTGGAGATGAGACTGATGTTGTTTCTAAAGAAATGTACGATTTTAAAGATAAGGGAGAAAGAGATGTTACAATGCGTCCAGAAGGGACTGCGGGAGTTGTAAGAGCGTATCTTGAAGCTGGATTTCATAAGTCTTCTCCGATTGTGAAATGGTTTTACAATGGTCCAATGTATAGATACGAAGCACCTCAAAAAGGGAGAATGAGAGAATTTCATCAAACTGGAGTGGAAATGTTTGGTGTGAGAAGTGCATATCTGGATGCAGAAATTATTAAAATGGGTTGTGATTTTCTTGAAGAGCTAGGAATTACTGGATTGGTTGTGGAAATCAACAGTTTGGGAAATGTTGAATCGAGAAAAAAATATATTGAGGATTTGAAAAAATTTATGTTTGAAAGACTTGATAAATTGAGTGAAGATTCGCAAAAAAGATATGAGAAAAATCCTTTGAGAGCTTTGGATTCTAAGGATAAAGGTGATCAGGAAGAGTTTAAAAATGCACCAAAACTTTATGATTATTTGGATGAAGAAAGTAAAAAATATTTTGAAGATACTAAAAAATATTTGGAATTGTTGGGCGTGAATTATGTCGTGAATGATAAATTGGTTAGAGG
>NZ_CALHQO010000148.1:0-2242 GCF_938036635.1 uncultured Leptotrichia sp. | reverse complement strand
CCTGGTCCAACAGCTACTGAATTTGAAAAAAGCAGTAATTTGGAAGAAAGTTCACTTTTTGAACGAATGAAAGTTATGTCAGCTAAAAAAGTGGCTGAAATCGGCTATAAGGAATTTCAGAAGGGGAAAATGATTATAATTCCTGGAATTTTTAATAGAATTGCAGTTTTTGGAACTAGATTTTTTTCAAGAAAGTTTGTTGTAAAAATAGCTAGAAAAATTCAGGAAAAAAAGAAAGATTCTTAATAAAAAAATTTTAGTATAAGTTGAGAATATTTTAAAAATTAAAGGAGGTTTTGAAATGTTAAAATTTGAAAAGTATCAAGGTGCGGGGAATGATTTTATTATTGTTGCTGAGAAGGATCTTATTGAAAAAGGAATACCTGAATACGGGGAATTTGCGAGTCAGGTTTGTGACAGGCATTTTGGAATAGGTGCGGATGGACTGATTATTTTGAAATATGTAGCAAGCATGCCATTTATGTTTTTCTTTAATGGAGATGGAAGTCAGGCACCAATGTGTGGAAATGGAATAAGATGTTTTTCCCACTATCTTGTAAACAATCACCTAGTTGAAGGAAACGAATTTACTGTAAAAACAGTTCCTGGCGATTTGACAATACAAGTAAATTACGATGAGGAAAAGGATGATTTTACAGCAAGAGTAAATATGGGAAAACCTGTTTTTAATGTAAAAGAATTAATAAATATTGAAAAAGAGCAGTTTTTAAGAGAAAAAATTAATATTGACGGAAAAGAAATTGAAATTTCATATATTTTTATGGGAACTGACCATTCTGTAATATTTGTAAATGACTTTGCAGATTATAATATTGATGAGCTTGGTAAAAAAATTGAAAATTATACTGACTTATTTCCCAAAAAAGTCAATGTAAACTTTGTAAAGGTGTATGACAGGGAGCATATAGAAGTAATCACTTGGGAACGTGGAGCAGGAAGAACATTGGCTTGTGGAACAGGGGCTACAGCTTCAGCTGTACTTGCCAAAACTTTTGATTTTGTAGATGATAAGGTAAATGTGAAAGTTCCAGGAGGGCAGCTTGTTATTGAGTATGAAGGTGGAGAAAATGATGTATTTATGACAGGACCTAGTGAAAAAATAGCTGAAGGAATGTATAAATATCAAAGATAATTAAATTTTTAGTTTAGGAAATTAAATTAAGGAAAGAAGGAATAAAATGAAATTTGAAGGTTCGTATGTGGCGCTAATTACGCCATTTAAAAATAACGGAACGGAATTGGATGAGGATAAATTAAGAGAATTGGTAAATTATCACATTGAAAATGGTACATCTGGAATTGTACCTTGCGGAACGACTGGAGAAGCTCCAACTTTGACATTTGCAGAACATGAAAAAGTAATAAAAATAGTTGTGGAAGAAGTGAAAGGGAGAATACAGGTAATCGCAGGGGCAGGATCAAATAATACAACAAGAGCGATAGAACTTACAAAATACGCAAAGGAACTGGGAGCAGATGCAGCGTTAAGCACTTGCCCATACTACAATAAACCAAGTCAAAGAGGACTTTATGAACATTACAAAACAATTGCACAAGAAGCAAAATTTCCTATAATGCTTTATAATGTGCCTGGAAGAACAGGAACAAATATTGAAGCGGAAACAATCGCAAAACTGGCTGAACTGCCTGAAATTGTAGCTGTAAAGGAAGCGACAGGAAGTCTTGAACAAATGATAAGAATTCAGGATTTATGCGGAGATAAAATTGAAATTCTTTCAGGAGAAGATCACCTAATCCTACCAATGCTGTCAATCGGTGCAAAAGGAGTCGTTTCTGTAGTTGCCAACATAATGCCCCAAGAAATGAGCGATTTAATCAGTTCATTCTTAAACAAGAACTTTGACAAGGCGTTTGAACTGCACACAAAACTATACGATGTAAGCAGAAATATGTTCGTGGAAGGAAACCCTGTAACTGTTAAGGCTGCTATGAAAATACTTGGAAAACTTGACAATGACATAGTAAGATTGCCATTGGTAGAGGCTGAGGCGGATACTTATGGGAAATTGACAAAAGTGTTTAAAGAAAAAGGGATTTTTTAATTTTTTATTTGTTGTAAACTTTAAATTGTAAAAAGAGCTGGAGTAAATTCCAGTTTTTTTTGTAATAAATTTATTACTAATGCTAAACCTTATTTAAATAATGTATTTATTACAAACTTTTTTAATAAAGGATATAAACCTAATATTTTCAAATAATT
>NZ_CALHQO010000147.1:0-3618 GCF_938036635.1 uncultured Leptotrichia sp. | reverse complement strand
ATCCCCAATTTTTAGCTACACTTCCATTAGCTTTTAACGGAACTTTCTTAAATTTAACCGTATTTTCCATAATGTTTTCAATTTTTTTCATATATTCCTTAGCAAATTCATCTCGAACTTCAAAAATCAATTCATCATGAACTTGAAGAAGCATTTTTATATTTTCATCATTTTTAAATTCCTCATGAAGTTCAATCATAACTTTTTTTATAATATTTGCTGCTGTTCCCTGAACAACAGTATTTATAGCCATTCTTACAGCCTGTGCCTGTACATTTTTATTTGTTGAATTAATTCCGCTAATGTATCTTCTTGTACCGTAAAAAGTTTCTACAAAACCGTGAAGTTTAGCCGTTTCTGTTACAATATCCAAAAATTTTCTAACTCTCGGATATTCCTCGAAATACGTTGTGATATATTGAGAAGCCTCCTGAACTGTAATTCCCAGTTCCTTTGACAATCCAAACGGCGTTTTTCCATACAGGATACTAAAATTAATTACTTTTGCAATACTTCTCTCATGCCGTGAAATCTCATCTTCTTCGGTTTTAAAAAATATCTTTCTTGCCGTTAAGTCATGCAAATCCTGATTATCCTGATACGCCTTTACTAAATGCCTGTCTTTTGACAATTCAGCCAGAACTCTCAATTCAATTTGTGAATAATCAAACGAAATCAAGCTATGTCCTTCTTTTGATACAAAACCAGTACGAATCCTTATTCCATCATCTGTTCTCACAGGAATATTCTGTAAATTTGGATTTGCTGACGAAAGCCGTCCAGTAGATGTCCCATTTTGGTTAAAAGTCGTATGAATTCTCTCCTCTTTATCCGCCAGTTTTGGAATTGGCTCAATGTATGTTGACAATAATTTCTTATAAGCCCTGTATTCCAGCAACTTTTTCCCAATCATACGTTTGTCTTCTATCAATTCTCCATTGTTTGCAATCATTTCCAGAACTTCCACATTTGTTGAATATCCAGTCTTTGTCTTTTTACCTGATGGAATCTGTAATTTTTCAAACAAAACTTCTCCTAATTGTTGTGGTGAATCAATATTAAATTCCCCATCAGCAAGTTTATAAATATCACTTTGAAGCATATTTATCTTTTCTTCCAGCTCATTCTGAAATTCACTGAAATATTTTTTATCAATTTTTATTCCAGTTTCTTCCATTTGTGCCAATACTGGTATTAATCGACTTTCCAGCTTGTCAAATATATTTAAGAACTGCTCATTTTGTAATCTATTTCTAAAAATTGTTTCCAATTTATAAATAAAAAACGTTCTCTTTGATAAAAACTCACAAATCGCATCATCAGAAACATCGCTAAAATCCTTCTTTCTTCGTTCCTTTTTAAATTGCTCCTCAAAAGTTGCAATCTCAACACCAAACTCATCTAGAATTATTTCCTCGATTTCCTGCAAACTTTCTGTTCCAAGTACATATCTTGCAAGCAAAATATCAAAATATTCCGTGCATTTTATCCCGAATCTCTCTTCATTTATCCCATAAGTTTTTCCACCAACAGAATATCCAAAATACTCACTTTCCCCATTTTTCATGTACTCTTTTACATTATAGGCGATAATTTCTTTCTCGCTCAATAATTTATAAATATTCTCAATATTTTTTTTGTTATCTTCTTTTTCATCAGTATTCTCACCTAAACTGAACAAGTTAATTTGAATTTCAGCTCCTGATTTTTCGTGATTTTCATTTTGTAAAATATTTTTCAATTCACTATCCAAAAGCACAATATTCGTTTTTTCATCACAAATGGAAAGTCCAAGCATATTCTCAAAAATAGCCACTTTTTTATCCATTTTCTCAATCACAGAATAAGCATCATTCCAGCTCACAACTTTTCCATAATTTTTCTCAAAAAACACTTTTTCATCTTTAATTTTCTTAGTTTTTTCAGTTTTCTGATTTTCTAACGCAATCTCTTCTGCCTTTTTCTTCTGAGTCTCATATTCTACTGCTAATTTTTCTTTTAAAACTTGAATTTCATCAATTTTTTTATCTATTTCTGAATTATGCTCATACTCTACATGCTCATAAAAATGTGAAATTCCATCAAAAATCGGATTTTCCTTATCATACTCCAATTCCTGCTTTTCAATTTTTTCTTTTTCAAGTCTCTCTTTTTCCAACTTTTCTTCATTAATTTTTTTATTTTTTTCTAAAATTTGCTTTTCTTCTTCAGTAAGTTCCTTTTGGTTTCCATTTTGCAAGAATCTTTCCTTTTCTTCTTCCACAGCTTTAGAAAATCTTTTAAAATCAAGCTCTTCATAAAGATCCAAAAGACTGTCAAAATCCTTTTCCTCGAATTTCAATTTCTTTTTATCATATTCAATATCAAGTTCTCGCTTTACAGTTGCAAGTTCCCGACTTATAAAGGCATTTTCCTTGTCAGTCAGTAATTTTTCCTTCTGTTTTCCCTTTATTTCATCAATATTCTCATAAATTCCTTCTAAATTTCCATAAGTCGTAATAAGTTTTACCCCATTTTTAGGCCCAATCCCAGCAACTCCTGGAATCCCATCTGACTTATCCCCCATAAGTCCAAACAAGTCAGGAATCTTATCAGGCGTAACTCCCAAATATTCAACTACATCTTCATCAGTCTTTATATGTTTAAATGCAGAATTTTTATCTCCTTTTCCAAGCAAGGCAATGTTAATTTTTCCATCTACAAGCTGTGCCAAATCCTTATCTCCAGTTATTACAAAAACTTCAATTTGCTCATCTTCATCATTAGAAAATTTAGTCGCAAAAGTGGCAATAACATCATCCGCTTCCTGCCCAGCCTTCTTATATTTCGGAATTCTATACCCATCTAGCACCTTCATAATAGTATCAATCTGCATAACCAGTTCTTCAGGCATACTTTCCCTATGTGCTTTATACGTTTCCAGCTCCCCAGTTCTATCCAGCTCACTTCTTTTCACATCTAGACAAGCCACTAAATAATCAGGCTTAAACTCCCTAATCACGCTTTCCAGCGTATTAATAAACCCAAATGTCGCTCCAGTAGACATTCCGTTACTATTTCTCATTCCCATTAGTGCAAAATGACTTCTATACATAATCGCACTTGTATCCAATATAACCGCTCTTTTCAACTTAATTATTCCTCATTTCTTTTTTTAATTTTAACAATATTTATATTTGTATATTTTACCATTTTTACATTTTTTCTCAAAGCATTTTTTCTTAATTTAATAGAACAGCCTAAATCTTAATAATTTTATTTTATGTATTCAAATTAGCAATTTTTAATCTATAAAAAGGCTGTACTTAGATTTTATCCTAAGCCAGCCCTTCTTAGTAAACAAATTATTCTATTATTTCTAAAATTACCTTTGGTTCTTCAACTTTCTCCGGTGTTATCACATACGCATCCAAAATCATGTTTTTAGAGTCTTGCACATTTTTATCATCATTGTAATAAATTTCGGCGATTTTTTCATTTTTTGATACTTTTTCTCCAACTTTTCTAAAAATATTAATTCCAACTGCGTGATCAACCTCATCTTCTTTTTTAGCACGTCCAGCACCTATAATCATTGCAGCTTTTCCAATTTCTTCTGTCTTTATTTTTTTTACATAT
>NZ_CALHQO010000146.1:0-1228 GCF_938036635.1 uncultured Leptotrichia sp. | reverse complement strand
GGCAGGCTGTTTTTGATAATATAAAAAAAGGTGTTCAGAAGCTGGATGAATATGAGAATAAACTTGGAATATTTGAAAAAGAAAAGGAATTGAAGGGTAAATTGGAGTATTTGAGAAAAAATTTTACGAAGGAAAATTTGGAAAAGATAATAGAGGATTTTGAATATACAGAATAAAATTAAATTTGAAAAAAGCAAAAATAAAAAATAAATTGCTATTGACAAATAGGAAAGTCAAGGTATAATGGTTATGTAAAGAATATGTGAAGTTTATAATTTGAGTTATTACTATGTGGATTAGACAAAACTGAAATGGCGGGAAATGCTTCTAATAAATGTTTTCCCCCTTTGGTTTTGCCTTTTTTATTTAACAAGAAGGTGAAGGATGATTATTAGTAAATTAGAGAAAAAGGAGAATTTTACGAATAATGAAAAGGAAATAGCAGATTACATTTTAAAACACTTGGATGAGGTACATTTGCTGTCAGCGGAGAGTTTGGCTAAAAAGGCGTTTGTGAGCAAGGCTACTGTTGTGAGATTTTGCAGAAAACTAGGGGTTAAAGGGTATAGGGACTTTCAGAGAAGTCTGGATAAGGAAGTCGAGGAAATGATGAAAATTAAAGGACTGCTTAGCGAAGAGCCTGTAAATAGTGAAACAAAATACGATGAAATCATCTCAATTATTCCATCACTTTATGAAAGAGTTATTGGAGCTACAAAACTTAATTTGGATACACCTGTTATGGAAAAAATTATTGAAAAACTTAAAAACGTTAAGAAAATTGAGATTTATGGAACTGGAATTTCATATATATTAGCAAAATTGGCTTCATTTAAATTTATGACGCTTGGAATAGAAAGCGCGGCTTATGATGGTCTTAATGAGCATTATGTAATTTCTACGGAAAAAGGGGAAAAAGACATGGCTCTCATTATCTCGCTTTCGGGGAATAATCCCTATATGATTAGAATCGCGGAATATTTGAAAAAAAGGAATGTATTTGTTGTAGGAATTGGGAATGGCTCGTCTGAGGAAATAAAAAAAGCGTGTTCAGAATATATTGAAATACATGCTCCAAATTATATTTTGAGCTTTGAGATGGTGTCGGCATTTACGGGAGTTAATTATGTGCTGGATATATTTTTTACTTCACTTTTGGTGTCGAATTATTACAAGAATATAAATACTTCGCTGGAAGTTAACAAAAATTATGAGAAAAATGAACCAA
>NZ_CALHQO010000145.1:0-3451 GCF_938036635.1 uncultured Leptotrichia sp. | reverse complement strand
TATAATTTTATTTATAAATATTATGATTAATAATAATTTTTCTATTTTTTTAATTTTTTTGTAACGTAAGGGCATCAGACGCCATGCCCTTACAACCCCGCTTAACGCAAAACTTTCTTATAAAGAAAAAATAAAACTCGCTTCGTAAAACTACGCTCAGACAGTTATTTTTCCTTTAACGAAATTTTGCTTATTATTTTTACTATTACAAGTAGTATCGTTAAGTTAAAAATTCCGTGAATTTTTAGAAACAAAAATTACAGAAAAAAATACCCATTAACTATAATTCTTTTTACAAAATTTAAAATTGCGGCTACATTATCTATTTTTTATTTAAATATTAGACATTTTTTATCTTTTCATTTAAAAACTCTATTATTATATTTACAATTTCTGGCTGAAACCAGTATTCATCAGAATGTCCTGCCCCAGTTACTATATATCTTGTTGATTCTATCCCTTTTTCAATTAATGCCTTGTGAAGTTTTTCTGTATGGATTGGAGGGACTAAAGTGTCTGCATCTCCGTGCATCAATAGAAATGGTGGTGTTTTGTCGGAAATATATGATATTGGGTTTGTTACTTTTATATCATTTCTTACATCATTTAGCCAAAATTTCACTGATAATAATATTGCTCTGTAATCTTCATCAATATCATCTGGAATTTCAAAATCCACTTCTCCAAAGTCTGTTACTCCATAAATATCAATAACTGCCTTTATATCACTATTTTCAGATAAATTTTCACCTTTGTCAAAATCTCTTGTTCCATTTGTCGCTCCAGCCATTGCTACAAGATATCCACCAGCAGAATCACCCATTATAGCTATTCTTTCCTTGTCTATCCCATACTCATCCGCATTAGCCTTCAAAAATCTGATTGCTGATTTTACATCTTCCACACTTTGCGGAAATACTCCATCAGGAATAGTTCTATATTCCATACTTGCAACCACATAACCAGCCTTTGCAATTTCAATTCTTTGCTGTAAATAATTTTCTTTGTAGCTATGTGCAAATGAGCCACCTGTTACGAACAGCACTGTTGGAAACTTTCCTTCTCTATTTGGTTTCAAAATATCCATTTCCAATTTTATATTTTTTCTAAAATAGCTGACTGGCTGTGAATAAGTAACATTCACTATTGATTTTATCTTCTCTTGTGTCAGCTCAATATTTAAAACTTTACTTTCTCCACCATTTCCCATTTCAATCTCCTCCTTTGTAAAAGCACATTAGTCCAATATCTCAATAGCCCCTCTATCCGCAGAAGACACGTGCATTGCATATTTTCTCAAATACCCTTTTACTTCAATTTTAAATGGCTCCAATTTAGCTTTTCTTGCTTCAATTTCTTCATCCGAAATTTTTATATTTATTGTTCTGCTTGGAATATCAATTTCAATAATATCTCCATTTTGAACTATGGCAATATTTCCACCTGAAGCGGCTTCTGGCGAAACGTGTCCAATTGAAGCTCCTCTTGTCGCTCCTGAAAATCTTCCGTCTGTAATTAACGCAACATCCTTGTCAAGTCCCATTCCAGCAATCATCGCTGTCGGTGATAACATTTCTCTCATTCCAGGTCCACCTTTTGGTCCTTCATATCTAATAATTACAACATCTCCTGCTACAATTTTTCCACCAACAATTGCTTCTACAGCTTCTTCCTCGCTATTAAATACTTTTGCTGGTCCTGTATGCTGCAACATTTCTGGATCTACTGCCCCTTCTTTAACAACGCAGCCATCTGGTGCCAAGTTTCCTTTTAATACCGCAATTCCACCAGTTTTATATGCTGGTTTGTCCCAAGGCTTGATTACATCATCATCATTTATAAATGCTTCTTTTGCAAGTTCTCCTTGAGTACGTAATGCTACAGTTTTTGTATTTTCATGCAATCTTCCATTTTCAAGCAGTCTTTTCATAACTCCTGTTACTCCACCTGCTCTGTACAAGTCTTCTATAAAATATTCACCAGATGGCGATAATTTACACAATTGCGGAGTTATTTTTGCAATTTCATTAAAATCTTCCAATGTCAATTTTATTCCTGCTTCATGCGCTATCGCTGGCAAGTGTAGAGCTGTATTTGATGATCCTCCAAGAGCCATATCCATTGCAACTGCATTTTCAAACGCTTCTCTTGTCAAAATATCTTTTGGACGGACATCTGCTTTCAATACTTCCATAATTTGCATCCCAGCTTTTTTAGCAAGCCGTATTCTTTCTGAAAATACCGCTGGTACAGTTCCATTTCCTGGAAGCCCTAGTCCAAGTGCTTCTGTTAAACAGTTCATTGTATTCGCTGTATACATTCCTGCACAAGATCCGCAAGTCGGACATGCCATTTCTTCAACAGAATTAAGTTCTCTTTTAGTTATTAATCCAGCTTCATATTGTCCAACTGCTTCAAACACATTACTAAGCCCTATCTTCTTACCTTTATACACTCCTGCAAGCATCGCCCCTCCACTTACAAATATTGAAGGTATATTTAGTCTTGCAGCTGCAATCAACATTCCAGGCACTACCTTATCACAGTTTGGCATAAATACAATCGCATCAAATGGAGTAGCCATTGCAACTGCTTCAATCGAATCTGCGATTATGTTTCTTGTTACCAGTGAAAATTTCATCCCAATATGATTCATTGCAAGTCCATCACAAATTCCAATTGTATTAAATTCCATTGGAACTCCTCCAGCCATTCTTATACCATCCTTTACAGCCTGAACCAAATTTTTCAAATGAACATGCCCCGGTATAATTTCATTAAATGAATTAGCAATCCCAATAATCGGACGATCCATTTCCTCGCTTGTAAATCCTAGCCCTTTCAAAAGCGATCTGTGTGGAGCTCTAGCCTCTCCTCTTGTCAAGTTGTTACTTCTTCCTTTTCCTTTCATTGTCATTGATTTCACTCTCCTAAAATTTGTTTTTTTTTCATACATAGTTAATCTCAATTTTTAAGATTTCCCTATATATTTTTATCTATAAAATATCAGCAAACTTTAAAAATAATCATTTAAAGTTATTTGATTATATTTTATCACATATTTTATAAAATTTTTACTTATTTTTCTTTATAAATTGCATTGAATACTTTATTTTTACTAGTTTTTTAAAAAATAAAAGACGATTTGTATATAAATCGCCTCAAAGTTATAAAAACAATAACAGTTTTTTTATTATTCCATATAATTCTATCAATTATTTCCCAGTAAAATTAGCCATTACTTCTCTATCATTTACCGATACAACAAAATCATTGTTAGAAACTTTTAAGGCAACGTATTTTCTATTTTGTACAACTTTAATTCCTAAAATTTCAATAATCAGTAATAATGATAAGACTAAAATTAATAATGACATAATTTCCTCCAGTTTTTCAATTTTTTGATTCATTTATCTGTATGAAATTATTATATCAAAAATCAATCATTTTG
>NZ_CALHQO010000144.1:0-1906 GCF_938036635.1 uncultured Leptotrichia sp. | reverse complement strand
AGTTTTAATAATTACTCCTCACTTTCAATCAACTTTTCAAATTCCCTAGCTGTTTCAGTTCTTTCAATTCTCTTAACAACTTCGTCATCAAATTCAATTTCAATGTCAAAAATATCTCTATCATATTCAAGATTATTTTCCCCATCATCTACATTTTCATCTTCAAAAAATTCATCAGTCATAATTGAAATTCCCACCTATCTTTAGTTTTTAATCAGGATAACTGTTCCTGTAATATTTATAATACGAAGATCTGCTTATCTGCATAAACCTGCAAAAACTTTTTACACTTATTTCCTTATTTCGTACTCGTTTTAACATATCCTGTTCTTCTTTTGAAAGATTTAAAACTTTGACTGGCCGTCCAATTACATTTCCAGTTTTCCTGCTGTATCTTTTCCCAGATTTTCTAAGCGGCATATTTTTAATTCCGTCATTTATTCTTTCAATTAAAATGCTTCGTTCCCTTTCAGCTAAATATATTAGAAGAGGAATTACAACAACATTTACAATTTGGTCCTTTCTGTCATTCACATTATGATTTAAAAGTTCCTGATTGATTACAGCAATATTAACTTTCATATCCTTAAGCTTTGTATAAAGCTCAGTAACTTCTGTAAAATTACGCCCAAGTCTGTCAATGTCTGTAACAACAAACGTATCATTTTCCCGAATTTTTGATAAAATTTTCTGCAGTTCAGCTCTCTTCATATTTTTTCCGCTTTGTATATCACAATAAACTTCATCACAGCCAGCATTTTCAAGCGATGCTATCTGCCGTGTCAAATCCTGCTTTGCCGTGCTTACTCTTGCATATCCAAATTTCATTTAGACAACTCCTTTACAAAAATGTATACTAAAATATATTTTAATTTAGTGTACATTATTTTGCTTATTATACCCTTAAATTCAGTATAGTTTTAAGCGTGCATTAAAACATCTGTTTTGATAAGCAGATGTAATTCTTTATTGTTACATTTGACTTAATAATACGTTCATTTATTCATTTAAAAAAATATCTTGACAAACCAAAGTAAATAAGGTAAAATACCTTTATAAATGGAATGCTCTATACAAGTTATTTATAACGCAGGTATAGACTCAAAGACGGCTCTCATAGAAATATGAGAGTTTTTTATAGGAGGAAAAATTGGATAAACCTTTTAAAACGTTTTCAGAGCAAGTTAATATATTAAATGGCAGAATGAAAACTGACCAAAATACTATTTATTATTTAATGAGAAACAACTATTATTCTATCATAAATTTCTACAAAGATCCTTTTGTAATAAATCGAAGAAAAGAAATTTATAGGGATGGTACTCATTTTAATGATATAAAGTCTCTGTATGAATTTGATAGAGATTTAAGAACTTTATTTTTCAATTATCTCACTCAGATAGAAAGATTATTTAAAACTATGATAGCTTATTATTTTTCAGAATACCATAATCCAACAAAAATAGAAACTTATTTGGATGACAATAATTACTTTAAAAGGAAAAAAACAAGAAGAACAATCACAGATGTAATAAATACTCTTACAAATATAAAAAACAACAATACTTTGCCAATTATCTCTCATTATCACAAAACTGGAAAAGATAACATTCCTTTTTGGGTTGTCATACATTTCATTACTTTCGGAGAATTAAGTAAACTTTATTCAATTTTAATCAACGATGTAAAGGACAACATTGTTAGTTGTTGTCAAAATCTCTTTGAAACTGAATATGGAACTCATTTAACAATAGATAAACTCTTTATAGGTACATTTCTAAAATCTTGTTCAAGATTTAGAAATGCTGCAGGACATAATGAGAGATTTTATAATTATACCATTAAAGAATTTTTAAATTTATCAAATACTTCTGGAATAACAAGTAATAATAAAAAGTTATTCTCC
>NZ_CALHQO010000143.1:0-1830 GCF_938036635.1 uncultured Leptotrichia sp. | reverse complement strand
ACACAATAAATTTAAATTTGGAATCAAAAAATAAAAATGCAGTAATTAAAGAATTGTATGGTAACTTAAAAAAAACAAATTTAATAAAGGATGAAGAACAGGGATTAAATGATATTCTTGCAAGAGAAGAGATGGGTTCAACTGGAATTGGTAAAAGAATAGCGTTACCACATGCAAAAACAAAAGCAGTAGATGAATTGATTGTGACTTTTGGAATTTCAAGAAATGGAATAGCATATAATTCAGTAGATGATGAAAATGTAAATATTTTCTTTATGTTTCTATGTCCAGAAAATAAAAGTCAAGAATATTTAAAAGTATTGGCAAGAATATCAAGGTTAATAAGAGAAGACAGATTTATAGATAATTTATTGAAGGCTGAATCAAATGAACAAATTATTGAAATTATTCGAACAGAAGAGATGAATGGATAATAAGTCGTATTAAATATTATAGAAATAATTTTTAATAAATTAACATATAACCCTGTAAAATTAATAAAATATTTTAAAAAAGATTAGGGGGGAATATTATGAGATGTCCGTTTTGTGGTTATGAAAATACAAAAGTAGTGGATAGCCGTGCTTATTTTGAAGGAAACTCAATCAAACGACGGCGTGAATGTGAGAAGTGTGGTAAAAGATTTACCACTCATGAAAAAGTTGCTGAATTATCATTGGTTGTTGTAAAGAAAAATGGTGAAAAACAGCCATATTTACGCGAAAAAGTCTATAATGGAATTGTAAGGGCGTTTGAAAATAGACATATTGATGTAGAAAAAATAGAAGAAACAATAGATAAGATTGAGCGTGAAATATTGACTTCATATTCAGGTGAAATAAAATCAAGTGAATTAGGTGAAAAAATACTTTCATATCTAATAGATTTAGATGAAATTGCCTATGTGAGATTTGCCTCAGTTTATAAAAAATTTGATAGTTTAGATAGTTTTATAAAAGAAATAGAAAAAATAAGAAATGATAAAGACAAACAAGATAGACATAAAAATTTAAAAATATAGGAGGAATAATGAGAAAGCTACGTATAATAGGAAATATCATATTTTTCAGTTTAGTAGTTTACTTTATTGGGCAAAGTGCAAGAATCTTTTTTAATAAAAGATCTATGCAAAACAATTTGATTAGTACAGATAAAGAAATAAAAGAGCTTAACGATAAAAAAAATAGATTATTAAGTCAAGAAAAGAATTCAGATGAAGATGAAAAAACTGAAAAATTTGCGAGAAATAATTTGAATTTAAAAAAAGAAGGAGAAGAAACTTATAAAATTTCAGAATAATTTGTTAATAAATTATTGAAGTTAATTTTTATGAGTCATAGTATAATGAATAATATTTTTGACATGGAAAGTTTAAAAAATAAATTAGAGCTATATAAAATAGAAGATGAGAAGAATAAATATGTTTTTAGAGCAAATTTAAAATATATGATTTCATCGTCTATTTTTTTTATAATAATTGTTATTATAGCAGGATATTCTTTATATAAAGGAATTGCTGGAATTGAAAAATTAACAACTATAAAAATTGTTTTTATTGCGATTCTTTTTGGATATGTTATCGTTGCATCTTTTCTTTTATTCAGTTTTAAGATTGTGATTGAAGATAATAAAATATTTTTAAAAAAAATAACCATTAATATTGAAGATATTGAAAGTGCTAGTATAAAAATAATTAGAGTAAGTTCAAGTAAAGCAGATAAATTTTTAGAGGTAATAACAAAAGATAAAAAAAGAATTTGGTTCAGCATTATTAGAAGATCTAACCGATAAACAAATTATTATTTTTCTTGAGGAACTTCTTACCAGCTC
>NZ_CALHQO010000142.1:0-3161 GCF_938036635.1 uncultured Leptotrichia sp. | reverse complement strand
AATATAAAATTTTATAAAAAAAAGACTGATTTCTTTATTTTATAGAAACCAATCTTTAAAATATTGCAGTGATTATAGTTTGAAATAAGAGTAGAAGATATTGTATTTATAGTCAATTTAATATTTTTGAATAAGTTGGCTATATATAACTACATATTTAGTAAATATTTTTCTCCTTTTTCAGAAAGTTTATAAACTCTGCTATCAACATAAATATATTTTTCCTTTTTAGCTTTTTCAATAACTTTATTCAAGAAGATTTTATTCCAACGTAAGTGATTATCAATAGTGTCAATTCCACATTCATCTTTTTCCTGTTTTGTGTTAGTATGATTGGATAGATGAATCAGAAGTATTCTTACAGAAAAAGTCATTTTTTGGCTTTTTTTACGTCTTATTGTGAAAATTAGCCCTTTTTTAGGCGAGAAAATCAAGGTCATTAGAAAAATGACACCTATCATTACTGCAATGCTTCCAGCAATTGAAATATCAAAGAATCGTGCAAAATGGAATCCTATAATACTTGCAACTGCTCCTAGAAGAATACTTAACCCTATCATTACTTTTAGCTTGTCAGTCAATAGATATGCTGTAATTGGAGGGCCTATCATAAATGCAACTACCAGTATTGAACCTACTGCCTCAAATGAGGATACTGCTGTCATTGACACAAGCGACATTAGAATGTAATGAATTAATATTGGCTTCATTCCAAGTGTTATTGCAAGAGCTTTATCAAATACCGAAATTTTTAATTCCTTGAAAAAAATAACGACAAAAGATAAATTTATTAAAAATATTACAAAAGTCGTAACCAATCCTTTAGCAACACTAAAACCAAATATTTCTACCCTATTAAATGGAGCAAATGCCAGTTCTCCCAACAATACCGAATCAACATCCAAATGCACATTTCCAGCATATTTTGAAATTAAAATTACAGCGATACTGAATAACAGCGGAAAAACTACCCCAATTGCTGAATCCTCCTTAACAAGTCTTGTCGAATTAAGAAGTTCCACAAGGTAAACTGTTAAAACGCCAACTATTCCCGCACCAACAATTAACAAAGGGGAGTTCAAATCATGAACTGCAAAAAATGCCACTACAATTCCAAGTAAGATAGTGTGCGTAATCGCATCTGAAACCATTGCCATACTTTTTAAAACCAGAAATGTTCCTAAAATAGAGCAGGCACTTGCCACCATTATTGCGATAAGCTGTATTTCCAACGAAAAACCCATAATTTATTTCCCCCTTTCCAAGTTATTTATTTTTAAATTATTTGATTCATTTTTTTTATTTTTAAGTTTTTCTCTAAATTCTTTTTTTCTTTTCTGATTTCTTATAATTTTAAATACAATCCCTCTTTTGTTTGAGAAAAGAATGCTAATAACTACGATTATACTTATAATTATAACGATAACAGGTCCAGTTGGTAAATTGCTTTCACTTATACTTATCAAAGTTCCAAGCAGACCTGATATTCCTCCAAAAAATGCCGCTAAAATTACCATAATTGAAAGTTTGTCTGTCCATTGCCGTGCTGCAACTGCTGGAGAAATAAGCATTGCACTTATTAATATTACTCCTGCTGCCTGAATACCTATTATTACAGTAGTTACAATCAATATGGAAATTAATATTTCGATTTTCTTGCTTGGAAATCCCAATGTTTTGGCAAAATCAGAGTCAAATGAAACAATTTTAAATTCCTTCCAGAAAAGAATAATTATAATTAGAAGAACAATCCCTGTAATGAGAATAATATTTACATCTCTTTTAATAAATGTTGACGCTTGTCCAAAAATAAATTTATTTAATCCCGATTTATTTGCACCTGGCAATTTATTCAAATAAGAAAGTAAAACTAACCCTAACCCAAAAAATACCGATAAAATCAACGCCAAAGCACTATCAAATTTTATTTTTGTATAATTTTGAATCAGTTGAATCAAACCGATACATACAATTCCTGTTATTAAAGCACCTAGCAGTAAAACTTCTGTATTTTTCACGTTTGTAAATAAAAAGGCCAAACAAACTCCGGGAAGTGAAGCATGAGAAACTGCATCTCCCAATAAACTTTGTTTTCGTAAAACGGCAAAACATCCAAGTATTCCAGAAACCATTCCAAGTAACGAACATCCAAGTGCAACTGTTCTAAAGGTATGGTCAGTTATAAGAAGATTTAACATATTCATTTATTAATCCTCCTTTACACTATTTTGAACTGTTTTTTTACTTTTATATGTTTTTTCAATGTTTTCTGGAGTAAAAATTTCTTCTACAGGTCCGGAAGCTACAACAGAAACATTTATAAATGTTACATAGTCAAAATAATCCTTTACTGTCTGTAAATCGTGGTGAACAACAATTACTGTCTTTTTTTCATCACGTAATTTTTTTAGAATATTTATAATAGATTTTTCGGTTTTGCTATCAACTCCTTGAAATGGTTCATCCATAAAGTATATCTCTGCATCCTGTACCAATGCCCGTGCTAGAAATACCCTTTGCTGCTGTCCACCAGATAACTGGCTTATCTGTCTATCTGAAAACTCATCCATTTCGACTTTATGAATAGCTTCCTTAGTCTTTTCCTTATCAATTTTTCTAACTTTCTTTAACCATCCAACTTTCCCGTAACGTCCCATTTCCACAACATCAAACACAGTAGTAGGAAAATCCCAGTCAACACTACCTCTTTGAGGCACATACGCTATTTTATCACGTACTTTGCTGTATTTTTCGTCATAAAATCTAACCTCTCCAGTAATAGGCTTTATCAAATCAAGCATAGCCTTGATTAAAGTAGATTTTCCCGCTCCATTTGGTCCAACAATAGCCATAAGAATACCTTTTTTTATTCCCAGTTCAATATCCCATAAAACAGGTTTATCCTCGTAGGCTATCGTCAAATCTTCAACTTTTATAATAACATCATCAGAAATATTTGTATTCATTTTTTCTCCTAAATTCTATTTATATTAATTTTTTAACGCAGAGGTATCAGACGCCATACCTCTGCACTCCCGCTTACGCAAAACTTTCTTATAAAGAAAAAAGAAAACTCGCTTTTGAAAATAGATTATTTTAATATGAATAAATGAATTTAACTTGAAATATGTTCCAAAAGCTCAAACAGTTCTTTTTTCTTT
>NZ_CALHQO010000141.1:0-3028 GCF_938036635.1 uncultured Leptotrichia sp. | reverse complement strand
AAAAAAAGGACATAAGTATAAAACCTATGCCTTTTAACTATTATAATTATTATACTAATTCAATAATTGCCAATTCAGCTGAATCTCCACGTCTAACAGCAGTTTTAATGATTCTTGTATAACCACCATTTCTTTCAGCATATTTAGGTGCAATTTCATTAAAGATTTTTGCAACTGCTCCTTCATTTCTTAAGAATGCAAAAGCTTGTCTTCTTAAATGTACTCTTCTTGCTGCATCAGTTGAATTATTATATTTTTTCCCTAAAGTAATTGCTTTTTCAGCAAATTTTCTTAATTCTTTAGCACGAGTTACTGTTGTTTCAATTTGCTCATGTTCTACTAAAGAAATTGTCATATTTTTAAGCATAGCTAATCTATGGTCAGTTCTTCTACCTAGTTTTCTATATGATTTATTATGATTCATTTTCCCTCCTCGTTTAAGATTTTATTCTAAATTCTAGTTTAATTTTATATGATTATTCATCATTACTTGTATTATCGTCTAAATCATAACCAAGTTCTTTCATTTTATCGATAATTTCATTTAACGATTTTTTTCCTAAATTTTTAATTTTCAATAATTCGTTATATGTCATTGAAGTTAAGTCTGAAATTGTATTTACTCCTGCTTTCTTCAAGCAATTATAAGAACGTACTGTAAAGTCAAGTTCTTCAATTTTCATATCTTCAATATTATTTTCATTTTCAGCATCAGCTTCTGCCAATTCATCCTCACTATCTCTGTATTTACTCATACTGTTTCCAATATTTGTAAACGGCTCCAAATGCCAAGTTAATAATTCTACTGCATATGATAAAGCATCTTTAATTTCGATACTCCCATCTGTAGCAATTTCCAAAATTAACTTGTCATAATTTGTAACACGTCCAACCATAGTATCTTCAACACTATAATTTACTCTCTTGATAGGTGTATAAATCGCATCAACTGCTAAATATCCTATTGGCCATCCATCAGTATTAATTTCATCAGAAACTACAAATCCTTCTCCAGAATCAACAAGAAATTCTATGTCAATTTGTTTATCAGTTGTAACAGTCATAATAACCTGCTCAGGATTTATAATTCTTAGTCCAGGTTCTACATGAATGTCTGCCGCTGTAATTACAGCTGGTCCTTTTACTGAAAGTGTCATTTTCTTTTCACCTGGCTCATCAGCTTCAACTACTATTTCTTTCACATTTAAAATAATATCTGTAACTGCTTCTTTTACACCTTCTATTGTAGAAAATTCATTCAACACGCCTTCAATTTTAATTCCTTTTATTGCAGTTCCTGGAATTGATGATAACAATATTCTTCTAAGTGCATTTCCAATAGTATTTCCATACCCTCTATACAGAGGTTCTAGTGTGTACTTTGCTGTATAATTATCTTCTTTTTCTTCAGTTAATTTTACATTTTTAGCTATTTTTTCAATATTTAACAAGCTAATTCATCTCCTCCGATTAAAATATTATTATCTAGAGTAGAACTCGATAATCATCGCTTCGTCAACTTCAAAGTCAACTGCGTCTCTTCCTGGATTTTCTAACACTTTAGCTGTTAAAGCTCCTTCTTCAAGTGATAACCATCCTGGAACTGTTTTTTGCCCAACAGACTCTTTAATTAAAGCTAATTCTTTAGAATCTTCTTTAACTGTAATTACATCACCTTGTTTTACTCTGTATGATGCGATGTTTACTCTTTTTCCATTAATTAAAATATGTCCATGACTTACGATTTGTCTTGCTTGTCTTCTTGTAGCACCAAATCCTAATCTATAGATTACATTATCTAATCTTCTTTCAAGATATTGAAGTAAAAGTTCCCCTGTTACTCCTTCTTTTCTTGTTGCTTCTTCATATAATTTATAGAATTGTTTTTCCATTACTCCATAAACGAATTTTACTTTTTGTTTTTCTCTTTGTTGTGTTCCATATTCAGTTAATTTTCTATTTGCATTTGGTCTAATATTTCTATTTGATTTTTTGTTTACCCCTAAAACAATAGGATCTAAACCAAGATTTCTACATCTTTTTAACACAGGCTGTCTATCTCTTGCCATTTATCTTTTTCCTCCTTAGTTTATAAAATTACGGTCTTCTCTTTTTAGGTGGTCTTGCACCATTATGAGGTACTGGAGTTATATCAACTATTCTTGTTACTTCTAATCCAGTAGCCTGTATTGATCTAATAGAAGCTTCTCTTCCAGATCCAGGTCCTTTTATTTTGATTTCAATTTGTTTCATACCATTTTCAATTGCAACTTGAGCTGCTTGTTCAGCTGCGATTTGTGCTGCGAACGGAGTCCCTTTTTTAGTTCCTTTGAATCCAGAAGTTCCTCCTGATTTCCAAATTACTACTTTTCCTTCTGAATCTGTTATAGTAACAACAGTATTATTGAAAGTAGAGTGTATATATGCTATTCCATTAGGAATGTTTTTTAATTTTTTCTTTTTTGAAGTTGCTGGTTTTTTTGCCACTTATGGTTTCCTCCTTTAACTTAATAGTTATTATTTTTTCTTAGCAATTGCCATTCTAACTGGCCCTTTTCTAGTTCTTGCAT
The DNA here is from genome assembly GCF_938036635.1 of uncultured Leptotrichia sp. Taxonomy (NCBI): domain Bacteria; kingdom Fusobacteriati; phylum Fusobacteriota; class Fusobacteriia; order Fusobacteriales; family Leptotrichiaceae; genus Leptotrichia; species uncultured Leptotrichia sp. Next base: position 458 of record NZ_CALHQO010000141.1, on the reverse strand, counting down.
TTGTTTTTGTTTTTTGTCCTCTTACAGGTAATCCATTTCTATGTCTTAATCCTCTGTAACTCTTGATATCAAGCAGACGTTTGATGTTAAGTCTAATTTCTTTTCTTAACTCTCCTTCAATTTTGTACTCTTCCACAGCAGCTCTTAATTTTGCTACTTGTTCTTCTGTCAAATCTTTTACTTTAGTATCTCTATCGATACCAGTTGCTCCTAAAATTTTGTTTGAAGTGCTTCTACCAATTCCAAAAATATAAGTTAAAGAAACTTCTACTCTTTTATTTCTTGGAATATCTACTCCTGCTATTCTAGCCAAATTTTTTCCTCCTCGTTTTGATATTTTTAATCTTCTTCAATATGCCCTCACATATACAATATAAGGAATAAGCCCTACAGCTAAACATACCTTTACAATCTTTATTTAAATATCCATAGTATTTTTGTTTTTTTATCTACAATAT
>NZ_CALHQO010000140.1:0-3574 GCF_938036635.1 uncultured Leptotrichia sp. | reverse complement strand
ATAGAAAAAGAAAAATATTTTATAAATAAAGACAGAATGTGACTAAAATTTTGGAAAATGGAGGGAATTAGGACGTGAAAAGAAAAACTATAAAGAATTCGGTTGAAATATTAGGAATTGGGCTTCATAAAGGAGAAGAAATAAAATTAACTTTGAAACCTAGTGAAAATAATGATGAAAGAGGAATTATTTTTAAAAGAATAGATGTGAGTGGAAAAAATAATGTTATAAAGGTTGATTATAGAAATTTATTTGATTTGGAAAGAGGAACAAACATTAGGAATGAAGATGATGTGAAAGTTCATACAATTGAGCATTTTTTATCATCACTTTCAATCACAGGAGTAACAGATATTTTAGTTGAAATCTCAGGGAACGAATTACCTATTTTGGATGGAAGTTCAATTGGATTTGTTGAAAAATTGCTAGAAGCTGGAATTGTAGAGCTGAATGAGGAAATAGAGCCTGTTGTGATTACAGAACCTGTTATCTTTTCAGATGAAAAGGCGGGAAAATATGTGATGGCATTGCCTTATGATGGATTTAAAATATCTTATACGATTGATTTTAATCATAGTTTTTTGAAATCACAGTATTATGAACTTGAAGTAAATTTAGAAAATTATATAGAAAATATTGCAAAATGTAGAACTTTTGCATTTGATTATGAAATAGATTTTCTTAAAAAGAATAACTTAGCACTAGGAGGAAGTTTGGAAAATGCTGTGGTAGTAGGTGCAGATGGTCCATTAAATCCAGAAGGATTGAGATATTCTGATGAGTTTGTAAGACATAAAATTCTTGATATAATTGGAGATTTATATGTTTTGGGAACTCCGATAAAAGCTCATATTATTGCAATAAAAGCTGGACACTATGTAAATTCGAGATTAACTGAGATGATTGCGAAAAAATATTTATAAAAAACATAAAAAACACTTGTAATTTCGATAAAAATCAAATATAATGTATATGTAAAATTTTATTGAAAATATTGAAATTAAATCAAATAAATTAAAAGCTTTAATAAAAATACTAAAAATTAATAATTTTCAGAATATTTGCTGGTTTGATTTTAAATAGAAATTTTGAAATAAATAAAAATATAAATTCAGGAGGAATGAAAAATATGGCAACAAATGAAACAATTATGAATGTAGAGGATATTATGAAAATATTACCACATAGATATCCATTTTTACTAGTAGATAGAGTTATTGAAAAAAATGGGACAGATTCTTTGGTAGCGATAAAGAATGTTACAATGAATGAAGAATTTTTCCAAGGACACTTTCCAGGAAAACCTGTAATGCCAGGAGTTTTACAAATAGAAGCATTGGCACAGGCTGTAGGATTGCTAATGTTGGAACCAGGGAAAATACCTTTATTTATGTCAATTGACAAATGTAAATTTAGAAGAGCTGTTGTTCCAGGAGATCAGTTAAGATTGGAAGTAGAAAAAATAAAAGTTAAAAGTAATGTAATAGTTGCACGTGGAAGATGTGTTGTTGATGGTACAGTTGTAAGTGAAGCTGACTTGAAATTTTCAGTACAGGATTTATAATTAGATAATACTCAAACTACTTTAAAATTGGACTTTTTAAATAAAACAAAACTGTTGTTTGAGTAGCATGAAAGTTATTTAGTTCTATTTTTTAAAAGTTCTATTTAATTTTAAAATTCGAATTTTAAGTAATTCAAAATAAAAGAATGAGGTATAATAATTATGAGTTTAAATATACATCCAACGGCAATTGTTGATCCAAATGCTAAACTTGGAGAAAATGTAAAGATAGGTCCTTATTCGATTATAGGGCCAGAAGTAATAATCGGAAATGGAACTATTGTAGAATCGCATGTTGTAATTGAAGGAGAAACGATAATTGGTGAAAATAATTATATTTTTTCTTTTGCTTCAATAGGGAAAGATCCGCAAGATTTAAAGTTCGCTGGAGAAAAAACGAGAGTTGTTATTGGAAATAACAATAAAATTCGTGAATTCGTTACAATTCATCGTGGAACTACTGATAAATATGAAACAAGAATTGGAAATAATACGCTTGTAATGGCTTATGTTCACATTGCTCACGATTGTATAATTGGAGATAACTGCGTACTGGCAAATGCTGCGACTTTTGCTGGACATGTTGAAGTGGAAGATTATGCGGTGGTAGGTGGACTTACTGCTGTGCATCAGTTTACAAGAGTTGGGCGGCACGCAATGATAGGTGGATGTTCGGCTGTAAATCAGGATGTTGTTCCATATATGCTATCTGAAGGGAATAAGGCAAGAGCTGTATATATCAATATTGTAGGACTTCAACGTAGAGGTTTTTCGGAAGAACAGATAAAAAGGCTAAGAGAGTTGTATAAAATTATATTTAAGAAAAAACTGAAACTTGAAGAAGCGCTTCAAATTGTTGAACGTGATTACGGACAATACGAAGAAGCACAAAATCTTGTTAATTTTATAAGAAAAAGTAAAAGAGGTATAACAAGATAAAAAATAAAAACTTAAAATGTAAAATTTCTCAAAATAATCTCTATTTTATTTTGAGTTAATTTTTTAATATAGATATTTTTAAGAGGAAAAAGAGAAAATGGAAAAAGTAGGTTTGATTGCTGGAAATGGGAAATTGCCTGAATTATTTTTGAATCAATGTATTTTGAAAGGGATTGAACCATTTTCGGTTTATCTATTTGAAAGTGTGGAAGAAAGTGTGAAAAAGCACAAAAATTCTGTGAAATACAGCGTTGCTCAAGTTGGGAAAATAATTTCATATTTTAAGAAAAATGGCATAAAGCACTTAATAATGCTTGGAAAAGTTGAAAAAAATTTGATATTTTCAAATTTAAAGTTTGATTTGACAGCAACTAAGATATTATTGTCTACAAAAAATAAAAAAGATAAAAATATTTTAAAGGCAATAATTGATTACATTGAATCAGAAAATATCGAAGTTCTGCCTCAAAATTATCTAATGGACGAGTATATTGCAGGAAATGAAACATATACAAAAGTTTTACCAAGTAAAAATGAGGAAAAAACAATAGAAATTGGAATTGAGGCGGCAAGAATGCTTACAGATATTGATGCAGGGCAAACAGTTGTTGTAAAAGATGAGTCAGTCATCGCTCTTGAAGGAGTGGAAGGTACTGATAAGGCAATTTTACGTGGTGGGGAACTGGCTGGAAAAAACTGCATTGTAGTGAAAATGGCAAGGCATCATCAGGATTATCGTATAGATATTCCAACAATTGGTCTGGAAACGATAAAAAAAGTTGTAGAAATTAATGGACGTGGAATTATAATCGAAGCTGATAAAATGCTGTTTATTGATAAAGAGGAAGTTATAAAATTTGCAAACAAAAATAAAATTTTTATAAAAGGAATTAAGATTTAAAAGTTTTTTTGTAAAACTATTTTTTAAAATTAAACTCAAAAAAAATAAATAGTAATATATTAGTTGACAAGTTTTAAAGTTTTTTAATGTGAAAAACTTAAATTAAAAATAGCCAAAAAAAATCTAAATCAAAGGAGAAAAAAATGAGATTATTTCTAAAATTAGAGGAA
>NZ_CALHQO010000139.1:0-5148 GCF_938036635.1 uncultured Leptotrichia sp. | reverse complement strand
ATTATTAAACTTATTTTTATAGAGAATTGACTATGCAAATGACAAATGTTATAATAAACCATATTTTATTTGTACTATTTAGGAGGTATTTATGAAAAAAAATATTTTAAGAAGTTTATTGTTATTAGCAATCCTGCTGTTTACTATTAGTTGTGGCAAGAAAAATGATACAATCAAAATTGTATTTTTACCAAATGAAACTAATGATTCACTGAAAAAATCACGTGAAGAGTTTGCACGGGTTGTGCAGGAAGCAACTGGGAAAAAAGTCGAAATTGTTACAACGACTGACTATAATATTACAGTTGAGAATATTGTTTCTGGACAGTCTCAGATTGCATATATAGGAGCCGAAGCATATTTGAATGCTAGACAGAGAACAAAGGATATTGAGGCTGTGCTTACAAATGCTGGAGAAAGTGGAACATTAGAAGATGCACGTTATTACAGCTTTATTGCAGTTAGAGCAGAAGATGCTAATCAATACCGTTCTGGAGATGGATTTGACTTGAAGAAGTTAAAAGGTAAGTCTATGGGATTTGTTACAAACAGCTCTACATCTGGATTTAAGATACCAGCTAATCTCATTGTAAAAGAATTTGGATTAAGAAATACGGATGAAGTGCTTGGAAATAAAGTATTTTCAAAAGTTATGTTTGGAAATTCGCATCCTGGAGCACAAGTTCTATTATTTAAAGGAGATGTTGATGTTGCAACATTTGCTATTCCAAAATCATTCACAATTTATGAGCTGACTGCTGGAAAAGACTTTAATTCAGGAGCCACATATAAAGTGAGAAAAGGAGCAGTTGCACCATTTGGAGATTATGCTGGAAAAAGCTTTACAGTTATAAAATCAATTCCAGTTTATAACGGTCCAATCGTATTTAATACAAAAACTTTGGCAAAAGAGGATCAGGAAAAAATCAAAAAGGCTCTTTTAGCTAAATCAACAACTGATAATCCACATATTTTCAGTGATAAGAAGAGTAAAGTAAGAGGACTTTTCTTAAAAGAAAATCCAAATGTTGGATTTGTGGAAACAAATACAGCGTGGTACGAAGGAATGAAAAATATAAAGTAATAAAATAGAGGGGGAAAAATGCGTTTAGATAAATTTTTAAAAGTAACGAGAATTATAAAAAGAAGAACAGTGGCAAAGGAATTGGCAGATAATGGAAACATTGCTGTAAACGGAGAGCAGAAAAAATCTTCTTATGATGTAAAAAAAGGCGATATTTTTGACATAAAGTATTTTAACAAGAATATAAAGGTAAAAGTTTTGGATTTACCGCCTGAAAGCCTTAAAAAAGAACTTATTGACGAATATATTGAAATAATTGGATAATTATGAGGAAATATTGTTTTATCTCTTGTTTTTTAGGATAAATAGGGTATAATTATAGTGGAAGATAAATTTATACAAACAAGGAGAAGACTTATGAAAGTAACTGATATTCGTATTAGAATTGGAAAGCAAACAGAGAACAACGAGAGATTAAGAGCTTATGCTGACATCACATTTGATGAAAGTTTTGTAATTCATGGATTAAAAATAATTGATGGACAAAACGGATTGTTTGTGGCAATGCCATCAAGAAGAATGCCAAATGGAGAATTTAAGGACATAGTTCATCCAATTAAACCTGAACTTCGTGCTGAAATAACAAAAGTTATTTTGGAAAAATTTGAGCAGGAAAGTGCAGCTCAATCTGAAACTGAATAAAATTTTTAATAAAAAAGTACACCTAAAATACTAAAATTATAGATACATAATAATACTAATATCAGTGGTGTACTTTTCTTTCTTTTTATTTTTTAAAACTTTTCCAAAGATTCATATTAAACTTTTCTTTTCATAACTGGCAAATATAACAAAAATTCTAAAAAAATCATTGTAGAAATCAGAACAATATCATATAACCAGATAGGATTTATAAACTTCACTTGTGGGATAATGTGGCTTTTTAAAAACATTGCATTTATTTCCTTAAAGATAAAGTTGTAGATAAACGCATAAAGAAATATAAGAAGTAATGCGATTATTGATTGAATAAATCCTTTTTTTGTAGGTCTTTCGTCTAGATACTCATATCCAAAAAAAGCTGTAAATACAATAAGTGCATGCATTATCATAAAAATATAGACATAATAGTTGTCATGATAGTAAATTATCCCAGGCAGAATTAGTGCTAACACTGGTCCAAAAGTTAGATAATAAACTACATTATATAAAAATTTTGTTCTAAAAATTAAATACAATCCTGCGAAAATTGCTGCAAAATTACAAAGATGCACAGGTGTAACATTGGTTATAGGTTCATTCTGATACATCAGCCTATAAATCGAATCAACTATTTTAAATATTAACAAAAAATATCCTAAAAATGTTGAATATTTCTTTATATCTATATTCTTAAAAAATTTTGGAATATAGAATAAAAATACGCAAAATAAAATTGAAACAATAAAAGTTTCTATATGAATAGGGCTAAAATAACTAAAAGTCAATAGCGCCTCCTTTCTAAATTTTTCATTTGATTTATTGATTATCTTCTACATTTAAGAAAATTATACTTGCTAAAATTTTTCTGTAAAATTCATTTATTCCATCTGCCAGTTTAAACAGAACCAAAATGACTATTACCATCAGCTCTGAACTAGCATCTGTTGAATAGTTTCCGATTATTACAGCAAATACGAGAAAAATGAAAGATAAAATATGAAAAATTATATTAACAACAATAAAAGGTAGAATAATCCTTTTTCTATTTCCATCTAGAAGTTTAAAATTTTCTTCAATAGATTCAAAAAAATTAAGGTCTCTAGATAGATAAACTTGTCTGAAATATGAAAAACAGAGTGCAAGCACAATTGTAATTATAGAGGATGCCAAATTGTTGCTCATCATAAGAATACTAAAATTTATTGAAGTCATTATTATACTTAGAACAATGGACCTAAATATTAAATTAGTTTTATCCAGTTCATTTTTCCCTCTAATTTTGCTTATAACACTATTTTGAAATAAACTTAGTATAAACTCAATTGCCACTGTAATTAAAAAGCTTGTAATTAGTTCTTCTTTGCTGATTGTTTGAAATACAATAAAGTTTTTTAATACATATCCATCAATTCCAAACAATACAAAAGCTGGAAATAAAAACTTTTTATGTGTTTTAAATGATTTTATTAATACTTCAAAAGTTCTGCCTTGATATTCAGTTTGTGTCAAATCTTCAGTTTTCAATATTTCTCTTAATTCTTCCACTTTTTATTTTCCGCTTTCAAATTTTTATTTAAAATTCTTTAACGCTGTTCACTGCTTCGTTTGAGAAAACATCCAGTCTTTAATGCCAGGTATGCTATAAGCTACTTTCCAAGTTCCTGAATGTTCAGAGCCTGGATTGGCATCTTTTGGCAAGTATGGATTTGTACCTTTTTCAAGTGTTATGTATTTTATGTTTGTTTTTTGAGAAATAACTTTTCTTGCTCCTTCTAAAAACTGTGTATCTGAGTAGTCAGCCCTCCAGCTGTCTCTTGCTACAGTTCCACCTCTTTTTATAAGTTCACTTGTAATTGCGTTCATTCCTGGATAAGCTTTTGAATCTCCAGTTGAAACGGTAATCCATAAATTGTTTTTTGCCATAGGGGCAATTTCTTTTTCATTCCATTGACAAGCAACTAGATATGAAGCGGCAAATAATTCTGGATATTTATAATTCATAACAATAGCCATCATTCCACCCATTGATTGTCCAGTCGCATAAATTCTTTTATCATCAATACTATATTTTAAAAGTAAATGTTCTCTTATTAAATTGACAGTTGCATCCAAGTCGCTTGTAATATCTCCGTTGTCATTTACCACTTGTCTTGAGTACTGTGGTGCTAGCACAAATGCTTCGTGCTTTGCCTGTTCTTCAGGTGTTGCAAATGAGATGGCTCCATTTCCTTGTAATAGTGTAGTTTTCGTATCTTCACTTAAAACTCCCATATCGTGCATAAATAATACAAGCGGGTATTTTTTATTTCTGTCGTAATTTTTTGGAATATACAGATTATACTTTACACTTGTTCCAGTTTTTGGATCTTTATACACAAACTGTTTAAAGTTTTCCACAACTAAATTTTTTGTTTTGTTGTTTTCAAGTATTGCAATGCTTTTTTCTAATTTTTTACCATTTGTAAACAAGATGTCTTCTTTTTGTGTTATCTTGGAAGTCGCCTTTTTCATTTGAAATCCAACTTCATTGTTTCCTTCTATACGTAAAGAAGCTCCATTATCTTTTGTATTCAGTTCGATAATGACGTATTTTCCATCTTTTACGATATTAGTTCTTTCTGGCTGAGTATTTGAATAAACTTTTTCAACAGTTCTGTCAGATACGGCAAAAGTATCTTTAGTTAGCTGCGAGTTTACTACCTTTTCGTTAAATTCCAGAATAATATGTGTAACTTGCTGTCCAGTTCCAAAAACTTCAGTTACAGATGTGATACCTCTAATTCCTTTAGGATATTTTATTTTCTCAGTTTTGAACGCAGTAGTTGTTTCTGCTGAAATAAATATCGTTGATAATAACATTCCGAATACTGTACAAAATAATACTACTTTTTTCATAAACAATTTCTCCTTTTCCTTATTGAATAAATAAAAACCTTTTATAAATTTTACCATAATTTTTCCATATTTCAAAATGTTTAATAATAAAAAATAAATTTAATCAAATATTTATCTCATCATTTAGCAAGTTCCTCTGTTTTTTTGAAATTTAATATTGATGTGGTATACTAAAAATGGAAAATTGTATTTTTGATTAGAAAGATGTAAAATGGATTTAAAATGTTCGATTAATATAAAAAGATATTTAGGAGGATGTGTATGAAAATTACTAAAATTGATGGTGTAAGCCATTATAAAAAGCAAGATAAAGGTATTTTAAAGAAAAATTGGAAAGATTTAGATGAGGGAAAGCAGAGAGAAAAAATTGAAGCACGATACAATAAACAAATTGAAAGTAAAATTTATAAAGAATTTTTTAGATTAAAAAGCGGTAAAGATAGTGAAAGAATAACTAAGGAAAAAAACGAAGTTATAAAATCACTATATTATTTAATAAAAGAGTTATATGAAGGAAAAGAAAATGA
>NZ_CALHQO010000138.1:0-5155 GCF_938036635.1 uncultured Leptotrichia sp. | reverse complement strand
TAGCGTTCAACTTCATAAAGTTGAAATCGCTATCATTTACTTCGATTCCACTTAATAATCTAATTTTTATTTTTTCCAATATATTTTCATCCATTTTTCCTCCATAAAAAAATCACAGCCAAATTAATAACTGTGATTTAATAAATTTTTATATTTTCTAATCTTTTTACCTCCTGTACTTTTAAAATATAATATTTTACTTTATCTTTTTCTTTAACTTCTTTCATATCCACAATGAATATATCTTGTGAACTAAGTAAGATTTCTCCAGCATGAAGTTTTTTTAAAAATTCTTGATCCCAAACAGAGACTTTTGTAATTTCATTATTAAAAATTACATCCCATTGCGAATTTCCTTGAAAAGGTACTTTGTATACCTTCAGTTCTATATTTTCTAATAAATTTTCCAGTTCTTCTTCTGTATCTTCAGTTTCTTTTTCTTCCGCAGTCATTACGTTCATATCTTCTTTAGATAATTCTAATTCTGCATCTTCATTGTTGAGAAAATATTTTAAATTTTCTCTATCTTTTATTTTTTTTATACTTTTTTTTATTTCTTTGCTTACATCTGGATTTGATAAATATAAATTTACAGTTTCGATATTATAATTATTAACTTCTCCATAATAATTAGTTATATTTCCAGTATCAGGATCTATTTTTTTAAATTTTTTCCCTTTTAAGTCTTTTACTAATTTTATAATCTCTAAATACATTTTTATTATCGTTGCCGCCGATACAACATATCCTGTTATTTTTAAAATTTCAGGAGTTATCGCAGAAAAATCTAAAATAACAGAACCTTTATCTGAAGCTTTGAAATTTAATTTAAAATAAGAATCCTTTGCATTTATTGATGTTATTTTTGCTAAAGTATCGTACGTTCCTTTTAAAAATTCTGACAGTTCTTTTGCATCAATTTCATCAGAACCACCAATTTTGACTTTTAAATCTGCTTTGGTTTCGTTATACATTTTCCACATTTTATTTCCTTTCTTCGGAATAATATATTATATCCTGAATTTCAGAAAAAGCAATGCTTTCACAGTTACTATTTAGTTGTCATTGTCCTTTTATCAACTTAATCTCTTCTATCTCAATTCCTCAATTCCGCTTTTTCTATCCAGTTCTGTACGTATGCCAGTGCTTCAGTTAAGTCTTTTCTCTTAATATCACGGTAGCTTGCAACTCCAAACCTGTCCTTTAAATCTCTGTAAATTGCAGGAAACATTAAATTTCTGTCAGCGTCTATCACATCCAGCCTTTGATAAACTCTTATCGAAACTGCTTTTTGTAATTTTCTTTGTTCTGTATGGTCTATTCTTATCTCGTTATCAACTTTGTTTTCCACGATGTCAATTCTATGCTTGACACTTTTCATTTCGTTTGCCTGCAATATGATCATATCTTCTACTGTCATTGGTTTTTGAAGCTGTTCAATCTTTTCGATAAGTTTAAATCTTGTTTCAGCATTATATCTTGCACCAAGTTGTAGCACTCCTTTGTAATTCAAAAGAAATGCAGGTTGATTTCTGTTAAAATTATCAATATATGTGGTTGGCTGAAAAATTAGCCGACCTCTCTCTTCCCCTATTTTACTTATTTCATCTCTTATGTCAGACAAAATATTTTTATGTTCCTTTCCTGTTATTTCCGCTATATCTAAACTTGTTAGCGTGTTTCTGCTTTCTATATTCATTAATTCATTCATTCTTTTTCCTCCTATTTTTTTATTCAATAAACTGCTTTAAATTCGGTCTAAAATAATTTTTTCCTTTTAATATTTTTCCGTCTTCCCTGAAAATTGCTTTTCCATTTTCAAGTTTTGACATATTGCTTTGATGCACTTCTTCAAATGCTTTGGGTAAAATTTTATCAAATCCATTTTCTGTTTCTAGTTTAAAGAGAAAATCTGTTTTTTCATCTGATAGAAAAAATATCCTTGAAGCAACGTCTCCAATATTGCCTTTATGCAGTTCTAATAATGTTCCAATGTAGATGTAGTACATGTCGCATATTGCGTCTAACATTTCTACTCTATCTTTATTTTTTTCTGCGACATTGTATTCTTTAAATTCTTCATTAAATAACTTTTTTCTCAATTTTATTCTTTCGTCGGTTATTTCTTTTTCTAAAAATTCTTGTTGGCCGAACGCAATATAAAACTCTTTTACTAAGCCGACTAATTTTTCCCATTGTTCCATTTTTCATTCCCTCCTATAAAATTTCTATTCTTAACCCTGCATTTTCCTTATCGACTTCATACCCTAGAAAAACAGGAATGATATTTTCCATATTATCATTCTCTATCCATTCGTTTTCTTGCATTAAGTCTAACGGAAGCTGTGCAGCATTCACATAGTCAAATGCCCTTTTACTATTTCTTATAAAATAAAATCCAATTTTATAAGGCTTTTCTTTGCCTTTTAACATCTCCTTGAATTTTATTCTTCCTTGCCACCATTCATCAGCTGTATTTTTCTTGTATCTCATTACAGTTTCCGAATTTATCAGCCTTTTGCCTGTCCAACGTTTGCTGTTTTTGGAACTTGGCACATTTCCGGATATAAAAATTTTCATTCTTGATTTTTTCTCCCTTCTTCTAGCTTAAATTTATAAAGTTCATCAAACGAATATTCCAAAGCCTTCTGCAATTTATTTTCTGGAATCTCCCAGTTAAATTGCTCTATGCTTTTTACGTTGCCACGATGACTTTTTATGAATTTAAGCCATTCTTTTTTATCGGTTGTTTTCAGTTCGTTGTTATCTATCTTTAGGCAGATAAGTGTTATTTTCATTTTATCTGTTCCATTCCTCGTTTTGTAAAGAAGTTGTTGTTTCGTTCCAACTCCTTCAGAAGTTCGTTGTCTTCTTGCTGCAAATCTTTCAATTTCTTTTCGATAACCTTTCTTCTTCTTAAAATTTGTTTATTTCTTTTTACTAGGTCGTTTATTCTTACTGTTTTCATCTATCCTCCTAAAATATTCTAATCTGTTCCGCTACAATCCCTTGTTTTCTTCTGTGTTTCTTGAAAAACAAGTTTCTGAATATGGCTTCTAAAACTGTCACCACTATGCTATTTCCTGCCTGCTTGTATAATTGTGCATCTGATATACCCACTGACTTTGCGGCATAATAGTCCATATCTCTGAATCCCATTAATCGCCAACATTCAAGTGGAGTTAATTTTCTTATTCTGTAATCATTGTTCTGTAAAATTTTAATTCCTTCTCCTTTGTTCGTTGTAAGAGTTGGGCTTAAATCGGTATTATACACGTTTCCGTTCATACCTCGCCCGCTTGGATTTATATTTACAACAAAATTATTTTCATGCCACGAACTCTTTGTTAAAGCTGGAACTATATTCTCTTTTATTCCGCCTTTATTGAATCCGTGTCCTTTTTGTATTATGAAATTGTCGGTTGGTCTCGCTCCTACTCTTGTTGTTATGGCAAACGCAGTATTACATTCTTCAAGTTTTCTAGGATTAAATCTTTCGCCCCTTATAAATCCGTTTCTATTTTTCATGTCAGAAAAGCATTTCAGATGTTTCTCAGATAAATAATACTTTTCGTCTACCTTTTCCTCTAGCAAATCTTTCATTTTAGATTTCAGTTCAACCGCCTTTGGAAACTTATAGTGCATATTCTCAAGACTGCTAACAACAAATACACGTTCTCTGTTCTGAGGTATTCCGTAGTCTTTGGCATTAAGTACTTCCCGGTTACTGTAATAACCTAAGGAATTTAGAAAGTTTAACCAACGTTCAAAATCTTTGATGAACTTCTTTCCAACGAGATTTTTGACATTTTCTAGTAAAAGATACTTGGGCAATGTTCCGTCCTCTTTTGCTTTCAGAAGTAATCTTTCAACTTCCAAAAGCAATCCACTTCTTGTATCCTTGCTTATTCCTTTTCGATGTCCAGCAATGCTTAAATCTTGACAGGGAAATGAATATGTAAGCAGGTCACAGTATGGAAGTTTATCAATTTTGGTTATGTCTCCGAAATTTTTAACTTTTCCGTGTATCGCTTCATAAGATTTACAAGCAAACTTATCTATTTCGGAAATTCCTATGACTTCATAATCGATTCCGATATTTCGTAAAGCCATTGCCTGACTTCCAACTCCTGCAAAAAGTTCTATGACTTTGATTTTTCGCATTTATCCAAATATCTCCTTAAAAATTTCTTTTTTAACCTCTTTTCTTCTGCTCTCCCAATTAAAAGCCAGCCCTTTGCAATTCTCTCTGAATCTGTCAAGAACATCATCACTTCCGTTTATACTTAGATACTCTGACATTTGGCTAGGATCCATTGTTGTGGAAATTATTAAGCATTTTTCCTGTTCGTAAAGCATATTAAATATCTCAAATAGTTTTTCTTTACCCCATTCTTCACTCAAATATTCCTTGCCTAAGTCGTCGAGAATTATCAAATCTGCTTTCAGTAAATCGCCTAGCACTTGGTCTTCATCCATGTCCTTGTTTTTCCAAGTTTTCTTAATTCTTTTGTAAATGCCCATTAAGCTTGTTCGGTAAACTTTGTAATTTTTCGACAGTTCATTGAATACACACAAACTGTAAAATGTTTTTCCTGTACCCCTAACACCATAAAAATATAATCCTATACCGTTATCTAAAGCTTTGTTGAAATTTTTACAGTATCTTTCAATAAGATTTTTGATTTTCATTTCTTCTTGATTTTTCACAACTGCTTTTTCAAAAGTGCAGTCTTCAATTTTTTTAGGTAAATTTGAAATGTTTCTAAAATAATTTATTTCCTTGTTTTTATTAATTTCTCGAATATTAACGGTTTCAACGCCTTTAAACGTGTTAGAATTCGAGGTCATAATTTGGTTTCCTGTTCTTTGCTTTACCATTTCTGCTATTGCTTGCATTGTTATTTCCTCCCTGTTTTTTATCTATCGGAAAAATATCTTTCCAGCTGTTTATAGTCGATTTGTTTAATATTTCTATTGCTAATTGCTCATTATTCCCTGCTAATCTGTGTAACTTCATCAAAATTAAATCCTCTGCTGGTTTTGATATAGGCTTTTTTTTATCAATTCTCATAATTTTAAAATCTGAAAATGCTTTTTGAAATTCCTTGCCCTTATATAAATATATAGAATCTATATTATTATATTCTATATT
>NZ_CALHQO010000137.1:0-2984 GCF_938036635.1 uncultured Leptotrichia sp. | reverse complement strand
CCAAATAATCCAAATGGCGTGGATGATATTCGTACCCAAATTTTGTCATCCTTAAAGGTCGATAATAAAAAATAAGTAAAAAAGGAGGATAATGTAGATGATTGAAAAAAGAAAAAGTTTTTTGTTTTTAATTATTTTTCTTTTGGTAAATAGTTTTGGGATTTCTGAAAATTTAAAAGATGAAAGTTACTTTGTGTTAAAAAAAGATGAACAAAATTTGCAGGAAAGTAAAAAAGACAGTAAAAAGGAAGTTTTGGAAAATGAGCCTAAAATAGAATCGGACAGGGATATTTTAAATAAAGAAAAAAAATTAGAAAATAAAAAAGAGATAACTTCTCAGGAGAATAAGAGAATTGGGCTGGTGCTTAGTGGGGGAACAGCGAAAGGGCTTGCGCATATTGGGATATTGAAGATACTGGAAGAGGAAAAGGTGCCTATAGAATATGCGACTGGAACGAGTATGGGAAGTATTATTGCGGGAATGTATAGTGTGGGGTATACGCCGCAGGAAATAGAAGAAATAGCGATTAGTATGGATTGGCTGGGGCTTTTTAGCGATAAAATCGAGAGAAAGGACAAGGGAGCTATAAGAAATTCAATTGAAGATAGGAATAGTACGGTAATTCCAATGAAAAATTTTATGCCAAAATTACCTAGTGGAGTTGTTGGTGGGAAAACTGCGAGCCAAAGGCTGAATGAAATTTTTTATGGAGCATTAAGAGTACAGGATTTTAGAAAATTTCCTAGGAAATTTGCGGCGGTTGCGACTGATCTGGAATCTGGAGAAGGAGTTATGATTGACAAGGGGTCGATTGCAACGGCTATAAGAGAAAGTTTGTCGTTGCCGTCAATTTTTGCACCAATTCGAGATGGGGAAAGACTTTATATTGACGGAGGAGTTACAAGGAATTTACCTGTGCAGGATGTGAAGGTGCTTGGAGCAGATTATACTATTGGAGTGAATGTAGGAGATGGATTTACAAAAAGAGATGAGAATAAAATGAATTTGGTTGATGTAATTTCAGATTCGACAACAATTGCTGGAAGGCAGGAAGTGGAACGGCAAATTCGTATGCTTGACTTGTATATGAAACCAGATTTGGAAAAATTTGAGTCTTATGATTTTTCAAAGGTAAAAGAACTTATTGCGGCTGGAGAGAAAATTGCAAGAGAAAATATAGATGAAATTAGAAAATTATCAAATCCTGAACTTTTTGAAAAATTGGAAGAAAAACGGAAAGAGTTTAGACGGACTTGGAAGGATGAGTATAATATTTCTGGAGTTGTAATAGAAGGTAACAAAAAATATAAAAAAGAATATTTTGATAAATTTTTACCTAATAAACTTGGTGTTTTAAGCAGGCTGGATATGGAAAAAATTGTTAATAATATTTATCAGAACGGTGATTTTACAACTGTTTACTACGAAGTGAAGGACAATGATCTAGTAATAAATGTTCAAGAAAAACCAAGCGATTATCTGACGCTTTCGGGAAATATAAATAACGAGGACTTGGCAACAGTAAATGTTGGTTTTCAGGGAAGTAAAATTATAAATAATACAAATGTAAGATATTCAGTAACTGGAACGGTTGCAAATGAATATGGGGCAAGAGGTAAGGCAACTATGGAACTTGGAAAAGATTCGAAGGCCTTGATTTACAGCGAATTTGAATACAAACGTGATATTATAAAAAATCAAAAATACAATAACGGATATTTCAACTTTGAAAACAGAAAATTCAAAATTGGAGCAGGAATTGGATTTGAAATGTATAAAAATCTGTTATTCTCAATTGGTGGAGGCTATCAGATTTCAGATGTGACAAAACATCAGAATAATGCTGAAAATGTAAGAAAAGCCTTTCCATATTATGAAGCTAAGCTAAATTATGATACAAGAGACAGCCTTAATTTTGCAACAAAAGGTATTTACTTTTTCTCAAATTATACTTTGGCAAACTCAAAAGAGGCTAAATTTAACTCATTAAGCGCAGGTGGAGAAATTAATATACCGATTGGCGAAAAAATAACAATTACTCCAAGAGTGTCTTATTTGACAACAGATGGAAGCAATATTCCAGAAACTTACAGACCAAAAATGGGAGGAATACGAACAGCTGACAATTCACTAGAATTTGCTGGAATGCCAGCAGATAAAATTCGTGGAAACAGTATCTTTATTGGAAGCCTGAAAGCTCAATATAATTTGTCAAAACTTGTATATTTAGATACAACTTACTCAAGAGCAAACATTTCTCAAAAAGCCTACAGCTTCGGAAATGAAGAAAAGGAAAGCTATAAATTTGGGCTTGGAGTAAAAGCCTTGTCAATTCCGCTTTACTTTGGATTTGCAAAAGTTCCGGGAGAAAGCTGGAGATACATTATAAACTTTGGATATTCGCCAGAATAATAATTTTGGGAATAGTAAGCAAAGTGAAAGAAAAATCTTTTTGATATTGAAAAAATATGATAGAATAAAATTGTAAAATTTAAAAAATATAAAAAATTAGGAGGAAGAAATGAAAAAAATACCAGAAGCAGTTGGACCATATTCAGCCTTTAGAAAAGCAGGCGACTTTTTGTACATCTCAGGACAAATCGCAATAAATCCTGAAAATCAGCAAATTGAAGCTGTTACAGTAGAAGAACAGGCAAGACAAGTTCTTGAAAACTTGAAGGCAATCTTAGAAAACAACGGATTAACAACAAAAAATGTTATAAAAACAACTGTATTATTAGACAACATCAATGACTTCGGAGCAGTAAACAACATTTATGCAGAATACTTTACTGAACCATATCCAGCAAGATCAGCCTTTGCAGTAGATAAATTGCCAAAAGGAGTTTTGGTGGAAATTGAAGCAATAGCTTATTTTGGAGAATAATTTTTAAATGAAACAGATGACTTTGGGGAAACTTGAAGTTATCTTTTTTATTTTCGTAGGATTGCTCATTGCCGCAAATCCTACAACCTATGGCTA
>NZ_CALHQO010000136.1:0-2984 GCF_938036635.1 uncultured Leptotrichia sp. | reverse complement strand
AATACACTGGAGCAGTCGGCGCAAGAGCAGGCTATAAAATTATTCCAGCATTATCTGGATGTAGTTCGAGAAATTTATAGAGATTTATCAATGTCTATTTTAATGACAAATGTAACTGAGGAACTGCAAAAACTGGCTGATGCTTCTGGAGAAGTTTCGCCGCATCGTACACATGAACCATACCGTCGTGCTTTAACAGCAATAAGAGACAGATTGCTTGCTACAGCTTACAATTTGTGCGAGTATAACCGTGATTTATTACCTCCAAAAAGAAAAAATGGAGTTGACATACCTTATAAATCAGCAAGTGAATTTACAAAAGATTTGGTAATTGTGGCAGAATCGCTTAAAAAGAACAATAGTGAGTTTTTGACACAAGGAAAATTAAATAATTTAATCAGCGCTACAAAAATATTTGGATTTCATCTTGCAACAATTGATTTAAGACAGGATTCAAGTGTTCATGAAGTGTGTGTTGCAGAACTTTTAAAAAGTGCAAATATTTTAGGAGATTATTTAAGTTTATCAGAAGATGCCAGATGTGAAATTTTATTAAGGGAATTAGAGTATGATCCTAGAATTTTAAGTGATCCAACAATTCCGCAAAGTGAAACATTAGCTTCAGAGCTTGCAATTTATAGAAAAGCAAAATCGTTAAGAGATCGTTTTGGAGATAAAATCATTGAAAAAAATCTGATTTCTCATGCAACAAGTGTTTCAGATATGCTAGAGATTGCTATTTTACTAAAAGAAGCTAACCTTGCAAAAGGAAATGAAGGGAATGAATTTTGTGATTTACAGATTGTTCCGCTTTTTGAAACAGTGGAAGATTTAATTGCGGCTCCTGATATTTTGAGAAAATGGTTTAATTTGCCGTTAGTGAAAAAATGGATGGATAAAAAAGGTCGAAAACAGGAAGTTATGCTAGGATATTCAGATAGTAACAAAGATGGTGGATATCTAAGTTCAAGCTGGTCTTTATACAAGGCGCAAAAAGAGCTTACTGCAATCGGACGGGAATTTGATGTGGAAATCTCATTCTTTCATGGGCGTGGAGGAACAGTAGGGCGTGGTGGAGGTCCAAGTTACGAAGCCATTTTAGCACAGCCTGAAGGAAGTACAGACGGAACAATCAGACTTACAGAACAGGGAGAAGTAATTGGTGCCAAATACGGAAATCCTGATTTAGGATTAAAAAATCTGGAAGCATTGGTTTCGGCCGCTCTTGAATCAAGTGCATTGACAGAGGAAGATGCAGACTGGGAAGAATATGAAAAAATAATAGAAAATGTCTCAGAATTAAGTTACTACGCTTACCGTGACTTAGTTTACAATACAGATGGATTTTCAGACTTTTTCTTTGAAGTTACGCCAATAAACTTTATTGCAGGGTTAAATATTGGTTCAAGACCGTCTTCACGTAAAAAAACACAATCACTAGACAGCCTAAGAGCAATCCCATGGGTATTCTCTTGGTCGCAAGCAAGAATAATGCTTCCAGGATGGTATGGTGTTGGAACAGCGTTTACAAAATGGATTGACAATGATGATAAAAAATTGGAAATTTTGCAGAAAATGTATAAGGAATGGCCATTCTTCCGTTCAACAATTTCAAATGTTGACATGGTTCTATCAAAAACAGATTTATCAATTTTCGCAGAATATGTAAAACTGGCAAGTGATCAGGAAACAGCACAAAAAATCTTTAAGGAAATAGAAAAAGAGTGGGTTTTAACAATTGATATCTTGAAAAAAATTACAGGAAATGATGTTTTACTGGCAGATAATCCAGAGTTAGTAAGCAGTCTAAGAAATCGTCTGCCATATTTTGACTCGATGAATTATTTACAAATTGAATTAATAAAACGTTCAAGAGCTGGAGACGATTCAGAAGAACTGAGAAAAGCCATTCACATTTCAATAAATGGACTTGCAACAGGGCTTCGTAACAGTGGATAATACAAATAAAAGGAATATTTCTAATTAAAATTAGGACTGTTCCTTTTTTTGTAAAAATTTTTTTCCATTCATTTTATATTCATAAAACTGTTTTATAATGTATCCAAGATAAGAGAGAAGAGTAAAAAAATAAATGAATATTAAAGGAGAAAGAAAGATGAAAAAGAAAATTTTAAGTATTACATTATTAGGAATCCTGGTATTAGGAGTATCAGTAGCTGTAAATGCAAAGAGCAGAAATAAATACAACAGAAATGTTTCTTCAAATAATTACATCGGAGTAAATAAGGCAATGAATATTGCATTGAAAAAAGTACCAGGAGCAAGCAATTCTCACGTGAAAAAAATCAATTTAGACAGAGAAAATGGAAGAATGGTTTATGAAGGGGAGATTTATTATAACGGACAGGAATATGAATTTGATATTGATGCTGTAACTGGTGCAATTGTAAAATGGAAAGTAGATGAAATTTCAAATAATTCTGGCTACATTAATAACAATGTGAACAATTCGCAAACTATAACAATGGAAAAAGCAAAATCAATTGCACTTGCACAAGTGCCAGGAGCTAATCAAAGCCATTTTGGAAAAATAGAATTAGATCATGATCATGGAAGAGCAGTTTATGAAATTGAAATTTTTTACAATAATTCAAAATACGAATTTGATATAGACGCTTCAACAGGAGAAATCATTGGAACTGAAGTAAAGCATTATAATAAAAATTATTAAAATACAATATAAATAAAAAATCTTGCAAAAATTTTTAAATCAAAAAACAAAATTAAATGAAAAAGAAGGAGAAAAATTATGAAAAAGAAAATTTTAAGTATCGCATTATTAGGAATCCTGGTATTAGGAGTATCAGTGACTGCAAACGCAAAAAGCAAACATAAATATAACAGAAACGTTTCTTCAAACAGTTACATTGGAGTAAACAGGGCAATGAACATTGCATTGAAAAAAGTGCCAGGAGCAAGCAATTCTCACGTGAAAAAAATCAATTTAGACAGAGAAAATGGAA
>NZ_CALHQO010000135.1:0-5597 GCF_938036635.1 uncultured Leptotrichia sp. | reverse complement strand
GTGTTATGAATATTCAAGCGTTTAATAAAGATACGAATAAAATTCGTAAGGATGATGAATATGCTAAAAATTTATGGAGAGATATAAAATTTGTAAGGCCGATTGTGTTAATTGATGAACCACAGAAAATAGAAGGAACAGCAAATAAAAAATCTCAATCATTGAAGGCAATAGATGAACTAGAGCCGTTATTTACACTTCGTTATTCGGCTACACATAAAAACCTGTATAATCAAATTTATAAATTAGATTCTTATGAGGCGTATAAAAAAAATTCGGGTAAAAACAATAAATAGTGTGATTTCTAAAGATTTTCCATATATTAGATATACTTATTTTACAAAAGACTGCAAGGCAAGGATAGAAATATTTTCTCAAGAGCAAGGGCAAAGTATCAGATTTAGAAGTTTTGATGTGGAAAATGGTTTCTCGTTGTATGAACTTTCTGGAGGATTGCCACAGTATAAGGATATGTTTATTGCAGAACAGCCACATAAAGAGAAGGCATTGAAAATTGCTTCGGTTAATGGAGATATTGAACTGAAATTGGGGGAAAGTAATAAAAAATTGGAAGTTGTCTATATTTTAGATTTTCTTCCAATTTTTTTAGTTATAAATTTTATTTAGTTGGTTTCCAAGTTTCAATAACTTTTGCCATTTCCACTAATGTTTGTCTATTTTGAAGACCTTCCATAGAGATAAAATATACTTTACCCTCATGGTCAATACAATTTATAATCATTATAGTTCCATCATTATACTTTATTGTTAAACTTGTACCTTGATATCCATTTATATCAACAGGATCTAAAGTAATATTTTCTTTAGGAATTCCTTCATTAAGATATTTTTGCATAAGTACATAGGCAGCTTTTTCTGAATTTGCTTTCCCATCTTTAGAAAGTAGGTCTAAAGTTACGATGTTTACAGGGTCAATACTTAACTGAACTGCAGTTGGAGATGAATTTGGATCTGTTTGTATTAAAGGTAATTTATTTTCTGTTTTTTTTACATAATAATTATGCAATATAAAATTTTAAAAGTCAATAATCTTAAATATCAACCACTTCCAACTTTTCTCTTTTCCACAGAATAACAATAAGAAACCCAGCAAAAGCGCCTAAGTGACTGGATTCGACATCTGAAAGTAAAAATAATTTTACAATACCTGCAAATATTGGAATTACTAAAAATACAGTAATTAACCTAAAAAAATCATATTTTATTTCTATTAAAATTTCTTTTTTATCTTCAAGATTTATTCCTAATCTTCTATTTTTAGCCCTGTTTTCAGAAAGGATTACATACTTTTCATCAGTTTTAAAAATAGTTTCAGAATTTGATTTTAATTTTATTTTTTCATTATCAATCCAAAGTATTTTTGGGAATATCCTAAATTTTAATTTATCACGAATTATTATTTTTGCCATTTATCTCTATTTTCCTTTTCGATTTTCTTTTGATTCTCTATATATTCTGTAATGTTTATAAAAATTCCTTTTAA
The DNA here is from genome assembly GCF_938036635.1 of uncultured Leptotrichia sp. NCBI lineage: Bacteria > Fusobacteriati > Fusobacteriota > Fusobacteriia > Fusobacteriales > Leptotrichiaceae > Leptotrichia > uncultured Leptotrichia sp. The sequence continues at coordinate 4,093 of NZ_CALHQO010000135.1, read as the reverse complement.
TTCAAATAATGTAATACAATAAAGTGATAGAATGTTTAAACTGTTAATTTCAATATTAAAAATTAACATTAGCAGTAAAAATATTAAAACAGTAATTGAAACTATTATCCATTCAATTTTAGAAAAAGGATTGATATTATTGTCATCCATTCCTACATCAGTTGTAATGAGAAGATGAAGAATATAAACGCCGATTAATTTCATTAATTGCCAAAAAAATGAAAAATTTTCTAGAATAATCTTGTTTCCCGCTAGATGAAATAAAATAATCATAAGAAATTCAATTATAAAAAATTTTTTCTCGTCATATAAATTTATAATTCCGTTAATTAGTGACAAAACAAGCATTATTTCAATAATATGTATTGTAAATACGCTTTTATCCGATTTTTGAATATCAATATAATCCATAAAAATTGAACTTAATAAAATCATTTTTATTATTTGATACATTTCATTTCTCCTTTCATAAGAAAAGTGCATTATATAATTTAAAATAACACACTTCACTTACAAAAAATTCAAAAAATTACATATTAAAATATTTACAGAACGGTTGTGAGAATACAATCGCACTTACTGTAGCTTCTGGGTACATCATAAACTCTTCTGTTAGAGAGATTCCGTATCTTTCTGGTTTCAATAAATTAAATAATTTTCTCTGGTCACTTAAATCTGGGCAGGCTGGGTATCCGAAAGAGTAACGGTTTCCTTGATACTGGGCATTTAGAATTTCGTTCAAAGTAATGTCTTTGTCGATAATTCCTACATCCTGACGCATCATTTTATGAATGTATTCTGATGTTGCTTCAGCCAGTTCAAGTCCTACAGAGTTTACAATATGCCCTCTGTAAAATTCACCTTTTTCTTTAAGTTCATTTGAAACAAGTCTTGATTTTTCTCCTGCAGTTGCAACGAAGAATCCGATGTAGTCAATTCCATCTGGGCTTACATAATCATTTAATGATAAATACTGTCCGTATTTTTGTCTTGGGAAATCAAATGTTTCTAGAACAGTTGACAAGTCATCTGATAAAACTTCGATTTTGAAATCTTCCTTTCTTTCTCCAGCTTTTCGACGTACAGGGAAAAACTTGTAGATAGCTTTTATATCAAAATATTCATCACCATTTTCGATAATATCCAAAATTTCATTGTATAATTTTATTGTTCTAGGATCTTGCTTTTCAATTAGATTATTTACAATCCATTTCATTCCAAGGTGTTTTCCAATTAACATTTGTAAATTTATGAATGGGAATACATCTTTTGCTTTTATGTTTGTTATAATTTGTTTATTTAATGTTTGTGGCTTATAAATTTTTTCAAAGTCATATTTTGGAAGTTCAACTTTTGAAAAATCAAATGTTCCATCAGCATCTTTAATATCACTTACCGTTGGTTTAACTTTCAGCTGCTCAAGTTTTTTGGCATCTTTAATTGTTACAAGCTCTCTACGTTTTTGCAAATATTCTTTAAATTCTTCAAATTTTTTCTCATCAATCATTTTGTTTAAATCAGCAAGAGCTGTCATTGCATCTCTTGAGTAAATTACGATATTATTTTTGTAGGCAGGCTCAATTTTATTTACAGTAAATTTTTCCGTAAGTGCCGCACCTCCTACAAATATTGGAATATCAATACCAGCTTCATGCAGAACGCCCATAGTATTTACCATTTCTGTGGCAGATTTTACAAGAAGTCCAGAAAGTCCCAAGAAGTCTGCTTTATGTTCAATAATTGCTTCACGGATTTTTTCAGCAGGAGTATTTATTCCTAAGTCGATTACTTCATAACCATTATTTCCAATGATTATTCCAACCAGATTTTTTCCAATGTCGTGAACATCCCCTTTTACTGTTGCCATAATTACTTTTCCTTTTACAGATGATTCATCTTTTTCCATAAACTGTTCCAGATGTGAAACAGAGGCTTTCATAACTTCTGCACTTTGCAACACTTCGGCAACAATTAAGTCATTGTTGTTAAACAGTCTTCCAACTTCATCCATTCCAGTCATCAGAGGACCGTTTATTATGTCAATTGGAGAATATTTCTGAAGTAATTCATCAAGATAGACAATCAAATCTTTTTTACTTCCTTCAACAACTAAATTTGAGACTTTTTCTTCAGTAGTTAAGTTGCTTGTATCGACCACTTTTTGGATAGCTTTTTTCTCACGGTAGAAGTTTGCAAATTTTGATACATTTTCATCGTTTGTATGGAATAATAGATTTTCTGCCAATTCCTTTTCTTCATCTGAAATTTCGTCCATTGGCATAACTTTTTCAGTATTTACTATTGCATAGTCAAGTCCAGCTTCGTAGGCTTTTTGCATATAGTAAGTATTCAAAACTTCTCTTCCTGCGACAGGCAGTCCGAATGAAACATTACTTACCCCTAAAATTGTCTTTACATTCGGCATTTCAGCTTTAATTTGTCTAATTGCTTCAATTGTTGCTGTGGCAGAGCCAATATACTTCTGATCTCCTGTAGCAACTGGGAAAACTAACGTGTCAAAAATTATATCTCTTTCATCAATTCCGTATTTTTTTGTAAGAAGTTCGTAACTTCTTCTAGCAACTTTCAATTTTTTCTCAACTGAAACAGCCATTCCTTCCTCATCAATCAGCCCTACAACGACAGAAGCCCCAAAGTCCTTAATAACTTTTGCCATATCAGCAAATTTCTTTTCTCCATCTTCAAGGTTAATCGAATTTATAATTCCTTTTCCTTGCAAGTAAGTAAGACCTTCCTTAATAACATTTATATCAGTTGAGTCAATCATAAGAGGAACTTTTGCAAATTTTGCCACTTTATCTAAGAAAGCTTTCATGTCTGCCACTTCATCCCTGTCTGGATTTGCAAGACAAATATCAATTACATCCGCACGCCCCTTAATCTGAAGTCTGGCAACTTCTGTAGCCTCGTCAAATTTTTCGCTTGCAATTAAGTTTTTAAAAATACGTGAACCAATTACATTTGTACGTTCTCCCACGTAAATTGGACGGTTTTGGGGAGTTTCTAGAGTAATTAGTCCTGATACATCATTAAAATCTTTGCTTTCATCAATAACTCTTGGAGAATAGTTTACACTTTTTTCCTTAATTTTCTGAATATGTTCAGGCGTAGTTCCACAGCACCCTCCAACAATATTTAAATAATTATTTTGGAAAAACGGCTCAATTTTTGCCGATAATGTGTCTGGAGTTTCCTCGTATTCTCCATCTTCGTTAGGAAGTCCAGCATTTGGGTAAACTGAAATATATGTATTTGAAATATTATTTAATGTCTTTAAAAATTGTGTCATAAATTCAGGCCCTGTTGCACAGTTCAGTCCCACAGAAAATGGATTCATATGATTTACAGCGTAATAAAAAGCGTCTGCTGACTGTCCAGCAAGTGTAGTCCCTGTACTTTCGATTGTAAACGATAGCATCAATGGTACAGTATAATTTTCTTCCATTGCCTTTTTAAGCCCTAAATAAGCTGCCTTCAAGTTTCTTGTATCCTGAATTGTTTCAAATAGAATCAAATCCACACCACCAGCAAGAAGCCCTGAAACAGCTGTATAATAACTATGGATAAGTTCCTCGAAAGTAACTCCACCAGTAACGCTGATAGACTTGTTAGAAGGCCCTAATGCCCCTGCAACATAAAGATTTCGAGTAACTTCAGGATGTTCGCTTCTATATTCAGCAATAGCTTCATTTACAAGTTCCGCTGCAGCTTTATTCATTTCAAAAGCTTTATCTTCCAAGTCATAATCCTTCAAGACAATATCCAAAGCCCCAAAACTGTTTGTTTCAATAATATCACTCCCAGCCTCCAGATATCCTTTATGAATATTTTTAATAATATCAGGTCTTTGTAGAACAAGATAATCGTTGCATCCTTCATATTTTTCACCACCAAAGTCATCGGCAGTTAAATGTTCCTGCTGAATCATAGTCCCCATCGCTCCATCCAGCAGTAATATTTTGTTTTTTAAATCATTTTGCAATAAATTATAAGAATTTTTGTATTTGTTTTCTTTCATTTTTTCAGCTCCTATTTTCAAATTACATTTTATTATTTTATCATAAAAAAGTGT
>NZ_CALHQO010000134.1:0-1904 GCF_938036635.1 uncultured Leptotrichia sp. | reverse complement strand
TCACACCAAAATGGAAACAAATCAGTGGTGGATGGAATATTATTTATACTGCTCACAAATATGAGAGTTCTATCAATGGAAAACTTAAATTTTATGATAATACAGAAGATTTTAAAGATACATTGAATAGAATAGCAATTTTAGCTGATAAAATTAATTTTCAAAATTTTGGAAATATTTTTAAAAAAGCTATTAACATTTTAAAAGGGAAAAGTTTTGAGAATATAAGAAATACTTTTTATGGACAAACTCTTTTCAAAATACCCGAAATAAATGCAAGACTTTTTTATTCAGCCAAAATTTCTGAGGTTTTTGGTGGAATGGGGTCCTGGAATGACAGCCCTCCTTATTATGTACACAAAAAAGGACTTGAAAGTGAATATGACAGTCTTTCAAAAGAGCTTTTAACACAAATTAGGCTTGCTCTTTTATATTCTGTAAATGAATGGTAAATCTATAATAAAAATTTACACTATAAATTGGATGCCGTAATTAGTATTGCGATTTATGTAATTACATTTCAATTAAAAAATATTATCATTTATTTTTCAAAAATTTACAAAGGCAGTATTTTTTGATATAATAAAATTATAAAAAAACAGAGATTTAGAAAGGGATGAGGGAAAAATGGAATTGCTTAAAATTAACGAGTTTATAAAAGAAAATGTGGATAAAATTTATGATGAAATGGTAAAAGTTAGACGAACTATTCACGAAAATCCTGAACTTGGGGATGAAGAAATTGAAACAAGCAAATTAATAAAGAAATTTTTGACAGAAAATGGGATTGAATTTTTTGAAATTATAAATACTGGAGTGGTTGCAACTATCTACAATGATAAGAAAAATATGAAAAATAAGACAGTTGCGACTCGTGCAGACATTGACGCATTGCCAATTTTCGAAGAAAATGAAGTTGAATACAAGTCAAAAAACAATGGTAAAATGCATGCTTGCGGACACGATGCACATACAACTATTCAGCTTGGAGTAGCAAAGATTTTGGCAGATAACAAGGATAAATGGCATGGAACTGTAAGATTTTTCTTTCAGCCAGCAGAAGAAACAACTGGCGGTGCTGACAGAATGATAAAAAGTGGAGCATTAAAATTTGAAAATGATACAAATCGAAAAATAGATGCCTTTTTTGCATTGCACATGGCTCCAGAAATAGAACTTGGAAAAATTGGGATAAAGTATGGAAAGGCACACGCTTCATCAGCAAGAATACACCTTACAATAAATGGTACTTCTGCTCACGCCGCATTGCCTCACAAAGGAGTTGACGCAATCTTAATTGGAGCAAAAGTTATGGAATTCTTGCAGTCAATAGTTAGCAGAAGAATTGATCCAAGAGAAGAATCTGTAATTACAATCGGAGCATTCAATGGAGGCTTTGCTGATAATGTAGTCTGCGATAAAGTGGAAATGAAAGGAACTGCAAGAACAATGTCCGAAGAAACAAGAACATTTATAATCGAAACACTTGAAAAAGACCTACCTAAATTTGTAGAATCACTAGGCGGAACAATAAATGTTGATATTAAGCGTGGCTATGCTCCTGTAATTAACAACGAAGAAATGACAAAAAAAGTAAAAAATAATATTGTCGACTTATACGGTGAAAATGCTCTGGAATTAATAAAACAGCCTAGAATGGATGTTGAAGATGTTAGTTATTTCCTAAATGAAATCCCTGGATGTTTTTTCAGACTAGGAACAAGAGTGGAAGAAAAAGGCTTAATTTACGATTTGCACCATCCAAAATTTAATATTGATGAGGAAAGTTTAAAAATCGGAATGGGATTACAATTAAAAAATATTTTAGAATATTTGAAATAAAGTTTTTTAATAAATCAAAGTAAAATAATTTGTTGTTAATAAATGTTTTTTCTATAATTTAT
>NZ_CALHQO010000133.1:0-1757 GCF_938036635.1 uncultured Leptotrichia sp. | reverse complement strand
CTTCTAATACTGGTTTTGTATTCATTTTTTACACCTCGCTAAGATTGCAATAGCATATACACAACCGTTAAGCTATTTCCAATTAGAATTACCAACGTCAATAGAGTATTAACTTTTTTAGATACATTGGCCTTTTTTAATTCAATAAATAATAGACAAATTTCGGGGGTTCCTTATGCATATGAAAGATGTGCATTATTGATAGTTGATTTCAGCAAAGAACAACCATACTTATTTAATAATAGTACCGAACTTAAAGCAGCAGGAATAATTTCAGAAGAATTCAATATAGAATATAGAAATTTAAATTTTAAGAATTTTGCTGATGATATTTTAAAAGTATATGCGCAAAGATATGATTTAAAAAACTTAATGAAGTAGTGGCATAAAAAACAAATCCTAATTAATTAGGATTTGTTTTTTATGTGAAGAATATCTGATATATCACAATCAAGATAAAAACAAATTTTATCTATAACAGAAAGAGAGACAAATTCATTTTTACTTAATTTAGCTAATGCAGAACTACTTATTTTTGCATTTTTTATTAAGTCAGTTTTTTTTAACTTTTTATCAATTAGAATTTTCCATAATTTATCATAAGAAACGGCCATATTTTCCTCCTATTTTAGTTGATATAAATCCCATATGAAATTATCTAATTCTTTCCCATCTAGACTATCAATTTTATTAATTTGTTCATCTGTTAACCATGGGATTGAGAAACGTTCAATATATTTTTTTTGATAACAGTAATATCCTCCCTCAATAGCATAACTAGTATTTTGTATATAGTAGTCCATAACAGAAGAATTTAGAATTTTCATTAAAGTATTTAAATTATAGCGATCATTTTCAAAAATAGCATATCCATTGCAAAATAGGGCATCTTCATTATCTATATACATAAACTTAGGTTTGTTTGAAAAAGTTGGAAATAAGAGTTTTTTTCCGTATTTATTTAAACCTTGGGTTCTTCCGTATGCATACCATCCTTGAGAGTTGGGTTTTCCGTTATCTCTTAAAGACAATAAATTTTTAGATAAAAATAGTACTTTATAGATATTAGGATAGTTAGTAACTAATTCATTTTCTTCAATTAATATGTAGCCTTGAGAAGTTTTTTTATATGGAAATATAATATTTCTCTCAGCCTCTTCGATACTATCAAATAATTTTAGTTCAGGAATTTTATAAATTGGTTTAATAATATCTTCTTCAAGATATATTTTTTGGTTATCAACTAATTTATAATATCCAGTTTCATCTAACTCAACCATAAATACAGCATCTTTAAGTGTTGCAATACCAGTTCTTATAAATGGTTTAATAGGTATGACATTATTTTCTATTTTTGATAAATTACTTCTTATATTTTCATCAACAAGTTTCCATCCATGATTGTCAAGGTGAGAAGTTTCAAGATGGTTAAAGGTGATATTTTTTAGATATTTTTCTACATCATTTGTTGTTTTAGTAACATGATAGTTTAAAACTTCATTTGAATTTTTATTCAAAAAAATTATACAATTATATGTTCTAGTTGGACGAAATAACATATTATCGGCAAAATCTATTATTTTATACAAAAATTTATTACTTTTCAAAAAATTCCTTAAATTAGTTGCAGATTTTATAGTTAGGAAATTATTTGGAATAATATATCCTAAATTACCATTATCTGAAAGGTTATTCATTCCATGCTCTATAAAAGCATAGAAAATATTAAAAACACCTGAATTTGTAGTTTTAAAAGT
>NZ_CALHQO010000132.1:0-2170 GCF_938036635.1 uncultured Leptotrichia sp. | reverse complement strand
GAAAAATTGGCTCGTCGATAGTTTGATTTCCTTCGTTATCGGGGATTCGGAAATCATCAAGATTTATTCCAACTCGTTCAACGGAAATATCAAATCTTCCGCCTGCTTGTCCGATTGACAAGATAACATCTGGATTGTGCTCTTCAATAGCTTTTTCAATTTTTTTAATAGATTTTCCTTTTACTGTCGGAATTTCCAATTTGATAATTTGTGCTCCTGCAATATTATCAGGTAATTTTTTAACTGATTCGATAGCAGGATTTATGGGCTCACCTCCAAAAGGGTCAAAGCCAGTAACTAATATTTTCATAGTATTTTTTGTATGATTTTATAAAAATAGATTTAATTTATAATTTCATACTCTCCTTTCTAGATTTTTTTTAATTTAGTTGTTTGTAAAAATTTAGAAATCTCAATAAACATAGTATTTTCAGTTTTATTTTACTCCAAATAACAACAGCATAAGTATAATATGTGTTACAAGCAGTAATAAAGCCATTGGAGCTTGGACTTTTATAATTCCATATTTATCTTTTATTTCCAAAATTGAAGCAGGGACAATATTGAAGTTTGCTGCCATTGGAGTCATAAGAGTTCCGCAATAGCCAGCGGTCATTCCTAAAGCACCAATAACAGCTGGATTTCCACCATTTTTGATAATAAATGGGATTCCAATTCCTGCAGTTATTACTGAAAATGCAGCAAAGGCATTTCCCATAATCATAGTAAATACAGCCATTCCAACGGCATAAATAATAATTCCTATAAAAATATTTCCTGTTGGTACAACTGAAGAAATACTTCCGGCTATGACCTTTCCAACACCAGCTTTTGTAAATACTACACCTAATGCTGCAAGAAGCTGTGGAAGAATGGCAGTAGCACCAATTTGCATAAGAAGTCTTGAAGTATCTTCATTTGTTTCTTTAAATTTTGGTTTTATAATAATAGCAGCTGCTAACAGTGCAACAAGTGAGCCTCCACCGATACCTAATGCAGGCGGTATTGCAGTTTTTCCAATTTTAAACTGAAGTATTAGAAAAGCGGCGATTCCAATTAATGCGGCAGGAATGAAAATTTTGTTTTTTAGTCTTTCACTTTGTGCAATTTTGAATTGTGATGAAATATTTTCAAATTTTCCTATATGAAGCTGTTTTGTTACAGTAATTATAGCAAGAACTACAAGTAGTCCGCCAGTAACTTTGTATGGAATAACAGGTCCAAAAATAAATATTATTCCAAGAATAAACCAGAATAAAAATGTTCCTATTCTTGATTTTTCATTCCTCAGACCTCTGATTGCAGTAGTGATACTGACAAATCCACAAAGGATATAAACAATTTCTGTTAAAATTTTTAAAAGGGCTTTTACATCCATTATTTATTACCTCCTTTGTTTGCTGTTATTTTTTTATCATAAATATAAACTTGAATAAAGCTCAAGATTATTGTGATAATTCCCATTGGTATTGAGAATAATGCTAATTGCTTTAATGACACATTGTATCCATTTTCCTGTAATGTAGTCTGAATTAGAAGAAGTCCTGATGCACCGATAAATATGTTTTGAGCAAAGAAGTTTCCATAGTTTTCGATTGCGGCACTCAAACTTTTCAGTTCTTCATTTTCTTTTTCTGTAAGCTCCTGTTCTTTATGAGATTTTGCAGCAGCTTCAGCCATTGGGTAAATAAGTGGACGGATGAACTACACATGCCCTCCAATTCTGATTGATAATGCACTTGCAATAGAACGGATAACCATATAGAGTCCTAAAATTCTACCAGCAGTCGCATTTTTCAATTTTTCAATTAAAGTTGCACTTCTCTCTCTAAGTCCATATCTTTCAAGGATTGCAATAACTGGCAAGCTGATAAGAAGTATCGACATAAGTCTATTATCCACAAAAGCCTTTCCAATAATTCCAAGTATTTCTAAAAAATCCATTTTCGCAGCGATTCCTGTAGCAATACCAGCAGTAAGCACCACAGCCAGTACATCAAGCTTTAATGTGAATCCTACTACGATAATAACAATACCAATAAGTATCCATAAATTCATAAGTTTTCCTCCCTAATAAAGTTTTTATAATATAATTTTACCTTTAAAGTGACAGAAATGCAATAGTTTAAAGGAAAAATTGTATATTTTTGATGAATTTTTTAATAATCGG
>NZ_CALHQO010000131.1:0-1496 GCF_938036635.1 uncultured Leptotrichia sp. | reverse complement strand
GCAGATGCTCAGATTATTGAGTTAGAGTATAGAATGTATGTTGGATTTAGGGCAAAGCAGTTAAAGTCGGATGACATTGTACTAGTGATTGATAGAAATGAATTTTTAGCAATGGCTGATATTATTGATGAAAAATATTCAGAAAAAGTGAATATTAATGTAAGTGATAAAATAAAAAAAGTTCGTAAAATTGGCGTGGATATTAATATAAGATCTGTAGGAAATGAACTTTTTAGTGTAAATTTCAATATTGAGGGAATTGATGAGAAGGATGTTAAAACAGTTCTGGAATCGGTAAGAAATGAAGAGAAATTTGTGACATTGTCAAGCGGTGAACTTGTAAAAATTGCCAATAGGAGCACTGAAGAAATGGTTGGAATCGTTGATGCAATGAACGATTTGAAAATTGGTGAAAATAAAATTTCTAAAATAAAGGCATTGCAGCTGGCACAGGTTTCTAGCAGTATTAACAAGGAATTGAATGAAATTGAAGAATTTAAGCAGCTTTTTCAGAAAATAAAAAAACGTGAAAATAAAGAGCCTTCAAATATAAAGGTAAAATTATTTCCATATCAGCAAATTGGGTTTAATTGGCTTAAAAATATGTATGATATTGGATTTGGTGGGATTTTGGCAGATGATATGGGACTTGGGAAAACTTTGCAGGCGATTTCGCTTATTTCGGAAATTCAGCTAGAAAATAAGGATTTGTTTGGAATAATTATTGTTCCAACTTCACTTTTGCATAATTGGAAGGAAGAATTTTATAAATTTTCGGATATAAAGCCAATTCTTGTGGAGGGAACTGCCAATACAAGAAAAGAGCTAATTGAGAAAGCTGAAAAAGGAATTTTGATAACAACTTATCAGACTTTTAGAAATGATGTAAAAAATTATAAAAACAAAAAATTCGATGTGGCAATACTAGATGAGGCTCAAAATATAAAAAATGTATCTTCACTTGTAAAAAAAGCAACAGATAAGCTAAACAGCTCTGTAAATTTTGCACTTACAGGAACTCCAATCGAAAACAGCATTATGGAACTCTGGTCAATTTTTGATTTTATCTTGCCTGGTTATTTAGACAACATAACAAAATTCAGAAAAAAATATAAAAATTCATTAAATAATCCAGATTCAAAAAAAATATTTAATTTGAAAAATATAGTTTCTCCATTTATTCTGCGAAGAACAAAAGATGAAGTGCTAACAGAATTGCCTGAAAAAGTTGAAAATAATATGATTGTAGAATTGAGCAAAGAGCAGAAAAAGCTGTATATGGCTTATGTTAAAAGGGCGAAGAAGGAGCTTAGGGGATTTGACAAGGAGGAAAATAACAACCTAAAAGTTCTGGCAATTTTGACAAAATTACGGCAAATTTGTAATTCTCCACAATTATTTGATGAGAATTATACTGGTGAAGTTGCTAAAATTGAATTATTGAGGGAAATGATACCAGATATTTTAGAAAATGGTCATAGAATGATTATTTTTTC
>NZ_CALHQO010000130.1:0-1630 GCF_938036635.1 uncultured Leptotrichia sp. | reverse complement strand
TATCCATACTATTACTATAAATATTTAAACTAATAAAAAATAATAATATCCAAAATATCCCATTTTTTCTGTTAACTTTACCTTCCATTATCCTATCTCAACCATTCTTCTCTTTCTTTTGTCAAAAGTTACCATTTCAGTAATTCCAAATTCCTTTGCATATTCCCCAGCTTCCTTTATTTTCATTCCAACATGTTCAGAATAATGTGAATCACTTGACAAAATTATAGGAATATCATATTTTTTCACATATTCCATAAAATCTCTATATGGAGTAATTTCTTTGATTGGATAACGGTAAAACGTTCCTGTGTTTATATCCACAACCATATTATTTTTTTTCAAGCATTTAGCAGTACTTTCAAGCAAACTGTCAACATCTTTTTTTTCTGGAATATTCTTAAATAATCTCAAGTTAAACGGATGCCCCAGAATGTCATACATCGTTGTATTTGCCACATTCTCAATCTCTTTTGCATAATCCTTCCAAATCTGCACTAAATTCTCATCCGTAAATTTATGCTTCAAAGCACTAAAATCAAATCCCCATCCCTTAATAAAATGTATTGAAACAATCAGATAGTCAAAATCATATTTAGACAATATTTCCTTAACTTTCTCCTGATTTTTAAAATTACACACTTCAATTCCAAATTTTACTGGATATCCTTTTGATTTCAACTTATCTATAAAATCTCTGTATTCATCCAACGTATGCACGAATTTTGTTTTCTGCTCAAGCCATTTTTTCTGGAAATTCCCAGTTTCACTATTATCCAAAATCAGCTCCTCATAATATAAATCCTTAAATTCCTTAAATCCGTGAGTATGTTCCGTTATTCCAATTTCTGAAAGCCCCATTTCCTTTGCTTTTTCAAAGAATGGATTCACATAATCCTCATCATAACTCCCATATTCAAAATGCATATGATAATCTACTAACATAAGATTCCCTCTCTTTCTATACAATTAATTTCTTTAATTTTGAACTTATACAGTTAAGTTTAATTGACAACTTGTAATATTTAATTCCACATTTAAAGAGCTTTATTATATTTTATAAATAAAAATCATATATAAAGGAAAAAGCCATTCCAAAATTTATCATTTTGAAACAGCCTTCCTTTAAACAAAAAGTTAATTAATCGATTATTGAGAAATTACATTTGTTGCTTGAGGTCCTTTTGGTCCTTCTTCTACATCAAAGCTTACTTCTTCACCTTCGTTAACTGTTTTGAATCCTTCTTTATTGATTTTTGAGAAATGTAAGAAATAATCATTTCCATCTTCTCCTGAAATAAATCCGAATCCTTTTTTGTCGTTAAACCATTTTACTTTACCTAACAAAGTATTACCTCCTAAAATTTTACACCTCAAACAACTGTTACTGTTACAAATATATATTTTTTGTTACACTTACTTGCTTTTGGTTATCTGTATATATTATATCACACTTTTCTAAAAAAGAATAGCCTTTTTTCTCAAAACTTTAATTATTTTTAAGGATTTATTATAAAAATGAAAATTTTAAAAGCTATTTTCGCGGCGGCATCGGCGGTTTGCTATCTAAACTCGGCTGTTTTGCCAGAAAACGACTGGAGCAAAAAGGATCTAAAAGGCGAGGTCAAAA
>NZ_CALHQO010000129.1:0-12338 GCF_938036635.1 uncultured Leptotrichia sp. | reverse complement strand
AAATAATAAGTAAAAAAATTCGGAAGGAGTCAAAATGAGTGAGAAAAATACAAATAACAATGAAAATTTAGAAAATGCTAAAGAAGAGCAAAATCAAGTTTACGAAATGGAGAATCTTGAAGTAAATGAAAGGCCTACATTAAAAAGTAGAAAATATGTGAATTTAAGAGATAAAACTGATTATATCGATTTAACAATTTATAACGAACTTGATGATTTTGCAGCAGAAGTATTAGATAGTGATAATTTCTTAAAATATGTAAATGCAAGAAGAGAATATTTATTTGATTCTAACGAAGCTATAAAAAAATATTTTGGGGATGAATTTTTGAATAATAAAGAAAATGAAAACAAAATAAATACTTTTTCAGAGTTTTACTATGAATATATGATAAGATATTCAGATTGCTATCTTTATGAATTTATGGCAAAAGGCTATACTGACGGATTTAGGGAATTGCTTGAAAAAAAGGGTATAGATCCTGACAGTCTTGATGTAAATTGGGAAAGTATTCGTTCTAAAGAACTTGAGTATGATGAATCGCTTGTGGATATTTTATATTCGATTATAAATTATGAGCTTGAACATCGTGGATACTCCATTTTTGGAATAAATATGGGATATGAATCAACATTGTATTTCATTGTTCCGCAAAAGGCGTTTTCAAGAATTGACAACGAGCCTGAATTATTTACTATTTTTGATATTGGATTTTTAGAAACAATCTATAACGAAATTTATGAAGTGGTAGGAAACCTTGGAATTGAAAATGTTGGAGTTGGAGATTTTCTAGAAAAACGTGGAAACGAATACTATAGTTTATTTGCTGATGCAAGTAAAAATGTCATAATTGAAAATATTGATGAAAATGATGAGTCGAAAGTGAAAATAATTTTGTAAAAAAGGGAGCAAAGAATGATAAATTTTGAAACTAAAGATACAATGCTGCTTTATAGTCTTGTAAATATGAAGTTGCGTGATGAATTTTTAGATTTAGATGATCTTGTAAATTATTACGGTGTTGATAAAAAAGAACTTTTAGATAGATTTTCAAATGCTGGATATGAATATGTGGAAGGGGAAAATCAATTTAAAAAAATATAATTTTGGAAAGTAAAAATTAAAAATTCTATGAAAAAAGGTAGATAATATATGAAAAATATAGTATTGATTGGAATGCCTGCCTGTGGAAAAAGTACAATTGGGTACCGGCTGTCAAAAAAAATTAATTTCCCTGTTCTAGATGCAGATAAATATTTGGAAGAAAAGGAAAATAGAGTTATTTCAGATATTTTTTCAAATGAAGGGGAAGAGCATTTTAGAGAACTTGAAACTAAATATTTGAAGGAATTATCAGAAAAAGAAGGAACTATAATTTCAACAGGCGGTGGAGCTGTTAAAAAGAAAGAAAATATTGATATTCTAAAAAAAACTGGGATTGTCGTATTTCTTGATAGAACAATAGATGCCATTTCAAAAGAAAATCATAAAAACAGACCTCTTTTGCAAAATCCTGATAATCTTCAGAAACTGTATGATGAAAGAATAAAGCTGTATAGACGATATGCTGATATTATTATAAAAAACGACGATAGCATAGATGTAATTGTAGACAGGATAATTACTTCATTGAAGGGAAAAATTTTATAAAAAGATGGATGGGAAAATAATAATGAAAAAAATATTAATTATAAATGGACCTAATCTAAATTTTCTAGGAATTAGAGAAAAGGGAATTTATGGAAATGATGATTATAACAGCATTTGTAAATACATAAAAGAAAAATTTGAAAATGAAGATGTAAAAATCGAGATATTGCAGTCAAATTCTGAAGGAAAAATTATAGATTTTTTGCAGTCAGCATATTTTAATGAAGTTGACGGGATTGTAATAAATCCTGGAGCTTATACTCATTACAGCTATGCAATTTTTGATGCGATAAAATCTGTATCTATTCCGACTGTGGAGGTGCATTTGAGCAATATTTACGAAAGAGAGGAATTTAGAAAAATTTCGGTTACAGCTCCTGCCTGCATTGCACAGATTTATGGAAAAGGTAAGGATGGGTATGTAGAGGCTGTAGAGCTTCTTTTAGAAAGATAAAAAATATAGAGGATAGAAAAATGGAAGAAAATAATAAAAGTGTTGAAATATGCAGAATAGCATTGAAAATGTCAATTTCTTCACGTGATGAGGAAAAAAAATTGATGCAGGATTACAAAAAAGTTGGCATAAAGACAGCTGCAGTAAATGTTGGTGGTGCAATGCCGCAATCACGTTTTAAATTTATAGAAAGTGCCTTAATGGCAGCCAAAAGAAATAATTTAATTCAAGACGTGCATGCTCATGATGGTGCGGTAATCGGTGCAATGCGAGAAGCAATGAGCCAAATTGAAGCAATTATAAACGGTCTTAGTGTCGGTGGGAAAATTGGGTTAGCAAGAGAAGGGGAACATCTAGCTGTAGCAATATTTTTAAGTGTTGGAATATTACAATTTAATGAAGTGATAACTTCTGTTGCACATCGTTCAGTTTCAATACTTGAAAACGAAAAATAAAATTAAGGAAAGGCTTATTATGGGAAAGAAATTTTTTGATGAAATAGAATTATTTTTGTTTGATATGGATGGGTTATTGTTTGATACAGAAACTATTTATGTGGAATATGGACGTGAAGTTGCTAAAGAAAAGGGATATACAATAACAAATGACATTGTGGAAAAAACAATGGGCGTTACAAATGATAAGGCAAGAATATTGTTTAAAGAAGCCTTGGGACAAGATTTTCCATATGACGAAATGATGGGAAAAGTTAAAAACTTCATACTGGAAAAAGGACTAAAAGGCGAAGTTCCTCTAAAATTAGGAGCATTAGAATTGCTTGAATTTTTAAAGAAAAATAATAAACAGATGATTTTAGCTACTTCATCGGATTTACATCTGGCAGAGGCATTAACAGAAGGAAAAGACATAAAAAAATATTTTTCTCATTTAGTGACAGCAGAAGATGTTATTCACGGGAAACCTGATCCGGAAGTATTTCTAATAAGTGCAAAAAAAGCTGGGGCATCTCCTGAAAAAACGGTAGTATTTGAAGATTCGTTCAATGGAATAAGAGCGGCTCATGCAGCTGGGACATTTCCAATTATGGTGCCAGATAAGTTGAAACCGACAGAGGAAATTGAAAAATTGGTTTATAAAAAGTTTGATAGCTTAATGGAAGTGCTTGATTACTTTGAGGGGAAGTAAATTACTAAAAATAAAATAGAAATCGATTAATAGGAGTTATTTGTGGCAAATAAGATAACTTCTATTTTTTTTGTGAAAATTATTTTATTAAAAGATTTAAATCAATTGAAAAAAAATAGTAAATATAGTAAAATGAATAGTAAAAAGTTAAAATTTTAGTAAGGTAAATTTTTAAGTTTTTATGGTTCAGTTTCAAAAAAAGTAAGAAAATTCTAAAAATTTGGGAGGAATGGAATATGGAAAATAATACTTTTGTAATTGTGGGAACGCAGTGGGGAGATGAAGGAAAAGGTAAAATTATCGATGTGCTCTCTCCAAAAGCGGATTATGTAGTTAGATTTCAAGGTGGTAACAATGCTGGACATACGGTTGTTGTAAACGATGAGAAGTTTATTTTGCATTTGCTGCCGTCTGGAATTATTAACTCGGCTGGGAAATGTATAATTGGAGCTGGAGTTGTTGTTGATATTGAAGTATTATTGACAGAAATTGATGAACTCGAAAAAAGAGGGAAAAATCTGGATAATTTATTTATCGATGAAAGAGCACACATAATAATGCCTTACCATATCGAAATTGATAAGGCTAAGGAAGAAGCTATGGGTGAAAACAAAATTGGTACGACTCAAAGAGGAATTGGACCTTGCTACATTGATAAAATTGCAAGAAATGGAATTAGAATTGGTGATTTACTGGATCCTGAAAGATTTAGGGATAAACTTACTTGGAACGTGAATGAAAAAAACGATATGCTGACTAGATACGGTAAAGGAACTTTTGACTTGGAAGAACTTTACGAAAAATTTATGAAACTTGCTAAAAAAATAAAATTTAGAATAATAGATGCTGTTGTAGAAATCAATGAAGGAATTGAAGAAGGAAAAGTAGTGCTTTTTGAAGGTGCACAAGCGTTAATGCTTGACATTGACTACGGAACTTATCCTTATGTAACTTCATCATCGCCAACATCTGGTGGAGTAACAGTCGGAACAGGAGTCGCTCCAACAAAAATCTCAAGAGTGCTGGGAGTTATGAAGGCGTATACAACAAGAGTGGGAGAAGGGCCTTTCCCAACAGAGTTAGAAAATACAGATGGAGAAACTTTGCGAAAAGTGGGACACGAATTTGGTGCTACAACTGGGCGTCCAAGAAGATGTGGATGGCTTGACTTAGTAATTGGGAAATACGCAGTGTTAATAGACGGATTGACAGACATCGTATTGACAAAACTGGATGTATTGACAGGATTTGAAACAATAAAAGTGGCAGTAGGTTATGAAATTGACGGAAAAGTATATCATTCTTATCCTGGAAACTTGAGAAAATCTAAAGACTTGAAAATAATTTACGATGAATTAGATGGCTGGAAAGAAGATATTACACAAATAAAAAATTACGAAGACTTGCCGGAAAATTGTAAAAAATATATTGAATACATTGAGAAAAAATTGAAATGTAAAATCTCGATGATTTCGGTAGGACCTGAAAGAAGTCAGAATATTTATAGATATGATTTGGGAGAATTTGTGAAGTAATTTTTGAAAGTTGGAGGAAATTATTTAAGAAATGAAGTAAATTCAAAAGATAAGATTTTAGAATTCAGAAAAAGACTTTTGGATAGGAATAAGAATTTTATAAAAGAAAAAGAAGATATTGAATTTGAGAAAAATTACAAAATAAAAAATTTGAATAATGAAATGGAGAGATAAAATGAAAATAAGAAAAATAATGTTGATGACAATGATTGGAGTATTTTCTGTGTTTGGATTTTCTTGTAGTAAAACAGGAAACGAAAAAAAGAATTTAACAATGTCAAAAGAAGCGAAAGCTGGAAAAAAAGCAGAATACAAAAAGATAACTTCAGATGAAGCTAAAAAGATGATGGAAACTCAAAAAGTTATAGTTGTAGATGTTAGAACTTTGGAAGAATATAACGAAGGGCATATTCCGAATGCAATTTCTGTTCCATTGGAAACTATTGAAAATGAAGCAGAAGCAAAATTGAAAAATAAAGATGCTTTAATTTTAGTTTATTGCAGAAGTGGAAGACGAAGCAGGGAAGCAGCGTTAAAATTGATTGAAAAAGGTTATACAAACGTGATTGATTTTGGTGGAATAAAAGATTGGAATGGGGAAGTTGTGAAATAATGCAAGCAGGGAAGAGAGCGTTGTTGGTGAACTATAAAATATAAAAAGATTATTTGAAAAAAGAAAGGAATGAGTAATGAAAAAAATATTAGTAGTGTTGATGTTGGCTGTAGGAGCAATTTCATTTTCAGCTCCAGCACAAAATGGTAAAAAGTCTAAAATTGATAAAACTGTGAATGAAAGTGCTGCTCAAAATTTATCTTTTAATACGATTACATTGAAATTAGTTGGAACTAGAGTTTCAAAAACTGATAAAAATAAAATAGAATTGGAATATGAAAATTTTAAGGCAACTGGAAATAATAAAAAAGTTTATACAGAAAAAGACTTTCAAGTAAATGGAAAAAATCCAAAAATTATTATAAATAAAACAATTTCCACTGCAATGATAGAAAATTTTGTTAATAGTGATGAAGAAATAGTTGTAACAGGGTTTTATGAAAATAATGAAGGAATTAAGTATAAACCATTTAATTTTAGTTTTAGCGTAAATAAAGATGAAGTGAAAAAGATTTACTTTAAGGATGGGGCAATTTATATTTGGGATAATTAGTTACTAGAAAGTTTTGTAAATTAAGATTTTGTGTATATAAAGGAGAATTGTGAATAAGATTATATTATTTTTATTTTTAAAGATTTTATCATATTCTTCCGAAGCTCAAATAATAACATGTTGTGAAAATTGTTATCATAAAAACTCAAAAATAAAAATTATGATTGGGATATATTAGGTACTGGATTCAACTGGAATTTAGATTCAGAGTATAAATTACAGGAAAAATAAATCAAATCAAGTAGGAGGAATTGAAAATGGAAAATATGAGTATATATTCAAATCCGTTGGCGGAAAGATATTCAAGTAAGGAAATGTTGCATATTTTTTCACCAGAGTTTAAATTTAGAACTTGGAGAAAGTTATGGATAAATTTGGCGGAGGCTGAGAAGGAACTTGGGCTTGATTTTATTACAGATGAGCAGATTGAGGAACTTAAAAAATTTAAGGATGATGTAGATTTTGAAGTTGCGGCAGAATTTGAGAAAAAATTGAGACACGATGTGATGGCTCATGTTCATACTTATGGAGAACAGGCGAAAAATGCAAGAAAAATCATTCACTTGGGAGCGACAAGTGCGTATGTTGGAGACAATACTGATTTGATTCAAATTAAGGAAGGACTTTTAGTTATTAAAAAAAGAATGCTTACTTTGATTGAAAAAATGAGAGATTTTGCATTACAATATAAAGACTTGCCTACTTTAGGATTTACGCATTTTCAGGCAGCACAGCTTACAACGGTTGGAAAAAGAGCGACATTGTGGCTTCATTCTTTGCTTCTTGATTTTGAAGAGCTGGAATTTAGACTTGAAAACTTGAGATTTAGAGGAGTCAAAGGGACTACTGGTACACAGGCTAGTTTTAAAGAATTGTTTGAAGGAGATTTTGAAAAAGTGAAACAATTGGATGAACTAGTTACGGAAAAAGCTGGATTTAGTAAGAAACAAGGCGTTTCGGGACAGACTTACGATAGAAAAGTAGATGCTCAAATCTTGAATTTATTATCGAATATTGCTCAATCTTCTCACAAATTTACGAATGATTTTAGATTACTTCAGCATTTGAAGGAACTAGAAGAGCCATTTGAAAAAAATCAAATTGGTTCAAGTGCGATGGCTTACAAGAGAAATCCGATGAGAAGTGAAAGAATTTCATCACTTGCAAAATATGTGATTTCAAGCTCACAAACAGGAGCATTAGTTTTTGCAACACAATGGTTTGAAAGAACATTGGACGATTCTGCAAGCAAAAGACTTTCAATTCCACAGGCATTTTTAGCAGTGGACGCAATTTTGATTATTTGGCTTAACATTATGGACGGAGTTGTTGTTTATCCAAAAGTAATTGAGGCAAATATTCAAAAGGAATTACCATTTATGGCGACTGAAAATATCATTATGGAATCAGTAAAAAAAGGAATGGACAGACAAGAAGTTCATGAAATTATTAGAGAACTTTCGATGGAAGAAACAAAGGAAATTAAATTGAATGGAAATCCGAACAGACTAATTGACAGAATTATAAAAGACGGAAGACTAGGACTTAAAGCGGAAGATATGGAAGGTATCTTGGTTTCTGCTAATTATACTGGATTTGCTGGGAAGCAGACTGAGGATTTTGTGAAGAATGAGATTAATCCGATTTTGGATAAGTATAAGGATGAGATTGTTGAAGATAGGGAGGAATTGAGGGTTTAATGAAAAATGAAAAAGAAAAAACCTCTCACAAGAAGTCAGAACATGGCAAGAATAAAATCTAAAAATACTAAACCTGAAATATATATCCGTAAATTGCTTTATAAAATGGGATATAGATACAGGGTTAATTATTCGCAGCTTCCAGGAACGCCTGATATTTTTATTTTGAAATATAATACTGCGATATTTGTAAATGGATGTTTTTGGCATAGACACGAAAATTGTAAAATTGCAACTTTTCCTAAGACGCATGCTGAATATTGGGAAAAGAAGTTTAGAAGAAATGTAGAGAGGGATATTGAGGTTCGTGAGAAGCTTTTTGAGATGGATGTTAGTGTTATTACAATTTGGGAATGTGAAGTCAACAAAATGCAACGAAATGAAGAATACAGAAAAAAATATTTAAAAATTTTAAGGTATAGGATTGAAAGAGTTTTTAATTATGAGGAAGAGGATATTTCAGTACAAATGGAAGTTGCAGAGAAAAATAAAAAATATATGAAATAAGGAGATGATGCAGTGAAAAGCAAGTTATTATTAATTTTTTTAGTCTTGATATTATCTTTTAACATTTTTTCAAATACAAATTCTAAAGAAAAGTTTAAATTGGCAAAAACATATTTAGATTATAAAAATTATAGAGAAGCTGAAAAAATATACTTGGAATTGGCTAAGGAAAAAGATATTCATGCGATGTATAATTTAGGTTATCTTTATATGGAGCAAGGAAAAATAGTGGAAGGTGAAAAATATTATAAAATGGCTGCTGATATGGGGTATGATGATGCAATGTATAATCTAGCGATGTTTTACGATAGACAAAAAGATTTTGTTAAAGAAAAATTATATCTAGAGAAATTGGCTGAGAAAAATCAAAACGATGCAATATTCCAATTGGCTATAATTTATAGACAAGAAGGAAATTATCCGAAGGCAGATGAACTTTATAAGAAATTATTAAAAGCAAAATACCAAGAAAGTGAAGTTTCTTATAATTTAGGGATTTCTTGTTATTATCAAAAAAAATACGATGAAGCAGAAAAATATTTTTTAAAAGCAATAGAATTAGGTAATAATGATGACCCAAAATATAATTTAGGTATTTTATATAAAGTTCAAGGGAAATTTACACAAGCTAAAAAATATTTAATACCACTTGCTCAAAAAGGAAAAATAGATGCAATGATAAATATGGGAGCAATTTATCGAGATGAAAAAGATTATAAAAATGCTAAAAAATATTATAAAATGGCGATGGATAAAGGTTCACGAGAAGCAGAGGCAGAATATAACACTATATTGATAATGGAAGAACATGGATTATAATATTTCATAAATTGCAATATTAATTGTTTCTATTTTTGATACATCGGTCTTCTTTGGGTAAAATTCTCTCTCAGAAGACCGTTACTGTTTTCATTATATACTTGCCTGTTATGAATAGTAAGGAACTGCAAAATAGAAGTCTATTCTTATCTTCTTTACTTTTTTCCAGCATAAAAATTACTTATCTCTGTCTGATATGAAAATCTTAAAGACTCCTTTTGGGATACTGGTTATCAGCTGTTTTATTGCTTCCAGTATTAAATTTTTACTTTTTATTTCACTTGATTTGACAGTACACCTGATTCGTAGTTTTAATCATATAAATAGAAATCCATTATTTGTAATAGCTCCCTAGAATTATCATCTATATTTTCATTCGCTAATACATCTTTTATTTCCTCTTGCAATTTCATTCTGTCATTTTTAAATTCTTCCTTTCTTTCGGCATCATAGGCCATATGTGCCATTCTTCCTATTGCTGAAAATCCGAAAGTAAAATAATTAAAAATTGTTGTAAATCGTTTTTTCTTTTTAGTTTTTTTAAATTTCATATATTTTTTATCAATCAAACTTATATCTAAATTTTCTTGTTTTGCTGATTCAAAAAACTTTTCTAGCCTGCTTACACTATTTCTTGAAAATAATTCTAATCCACGTTCTATTAATTCCTTTACTTTTACCATTTATCTTCCCTCCAACTTATAAATTTACAAACTTTTTTCTGCTTCCTCAATAGAGCTGTATCCTTTTTCCAGTACAATGTTTTCTAAATTATTTTCTGCCAAGTTTACATTATTTGTAACACAGCTCTGAATATACTCATAATATAATTTCAATGTTTTTACTGAATATGATGATAATTCTCCCTTCAAGTAGGTTTCAATTGAAGTATAGTTTGGTGTGTCGTATTTTGAGTATAAAGGACGCCCTTTTGAAGTAACTTTTGGATATTTTTGTATTATTTCTTCTTCCCAATGCAAATAAATTTCTACTATTTTTTGTACTAATTCTTCCTTTTCTTGTGAAATTTCAGGCAAATACTCCTTAATAATTTCGTATTCTTTTGGAGAACTATATTTCATCATTCTGGCATATTTGTCCTGAACAATGTTTTCACCACGATGTTTTGCCAAAATCAAGTCTTCCAAATAACTTTCCAGAATTTCATCAGGCAATGTTTCCCATTGACTTCTTCTCATAATTTCAAATTCCTGCGGATTATCCTGACAATCAGCTCTTCCTTCTGTATGATGTACATTTTGAAAAAATTCCCATTCCCTTTTTAAAATTTGTCTAATAAAGCTTTCTTTTTTACTAATTTCTATTTCCATTTTCAATTCTCCTATTTTAAATCCAATATTCTTTAACTTTGTTGATTATCTTAAAAATTTTCTATTTTAATCCATCGCAGGATTCCAGTTTCTTAATTTTTCATCTTCAATTTTATTTTGCACAAAAGGCCCATAATCCTGTAAAAAGTCGCTTGTTAATTGTTTTGGAACAATATCTTGATTTTTCATTTCCAAAATTACATTGGCACTTATTTCTTCAATAATTTGAAATTTTCGATTAACTGCACCAGTTGGCAATTTTACCAGTTCTTCAATTAAAAAATAAGTTTTTTCTCCCAAAATTTTCAAGTTTTTTAAGGCTCTTGGCATCCATTTGTAAAAAAGTTTATATTTTTTATTTAATAGAAAAATCATATGTATTGTCTCATTTATAAATTCGGTTTCTGCCAGCCTTGCTGCCACAATTTCATTTCTTTTCATGCACCGCAAGTAGTTATACTGCCCAGATTGTGCCATTTTCATACATCTTGTCGCAATTTTATTGAGTCGTATATCTTCTGGAAAATATTTTTCCAAATCATTTCTAATTTTTGTAAATTTTCCCAAATTATCCATAAAAATCTCTCCATTAACAGCCGTTGCTAGCAATTCTTCTGGAATTAATCGCCAATCATACAAATTATCAGGTGCTTTCACATTTCCCAAAAATTTGAAATACCAGTCATCCATATTAAGGACACCCCGCCGTCCATCTCCAAACTCGCTCACATTCAATGCTCTAAATCCCAAAAATTCCTTTGGCAATTCATTAAGCCTTTTTTTCAAATTTAGTCCATATTTTTTATAATCTTCTGAACTTAGCCAAATACAGCAGGATGGTCCAAAATCATGATCTTGTGAAATCTCATCATCGAATCCAAAACACTCCGAACCTTCCCCCGCAAGTCCAGCCGCCATTTTTTCAAAAACTTCTGGAAATTCACTTTTTATAACTGGCAGATAAACTTCTTCAAAATATCTTTTTGAAAGTTCCAGCCCTTTTATTTTATTTGAATCCATTTTTTCTCCTTATTCCAAAAAATTAAATCATTTTTTCCTTCACAACTTCAATATTTTCCAAAATATTTTTGTAATTATTGCTTTCTTTCCCAAACGTCTTTTCACAAATTTCAGCACTTTCCTCAAATAATTCCAATGATTTTTCATATTCATTTTCTGCAAAATAAAAAGTTGCCATATTGTTAAGGACTGCTGCATACAAATTATGAGTTTTTCCAACTTCTTTTTCAATTAGCTCTAGTGATTTTTGCAAATATTCTTCTGCTTTTTCTTTATTTTTTACTTTCAAGTAAGGCTGTACAAGGTTACTTAGCGTAATTGCATACTGAATAGGATTTTCTCCAACTTTTTCCAATACTTCCAGACTTTTTTCCTGTAATTCAATTGCTTCCTCATACCTTTCAAGCTCCTGATAAAATAAAGCCAAATTATTACATACGCTTGCATAAACATAGTCATTCTGTAAATTATTATTTTCGTAAATTTTCATGGTATTAAGATAAATATTCTCTATGTCATCATACTTTTTCATAAATCTGTAAACTTCAGCTAGGTTAAGGCTACAAGTCGCATACGGAATACTGTCTTTGCCATACTTTTTCTCAATAAAGCCTTGTGCTTTCAGCAAAGCATCTTTTGCCGTGTCAAACTCTCCAACATATTTAAGAGTTCCCCCAACTTCATTCAAAATTTTAATATTTTCATCACTTTCCTCACCAAAAACATCTTGTGTAAGTTCTGCTAATTCCTTTAATACTTTAACCTCTTCCACAACATTCCCCTGCTGCATAAGTTCTTTTCTTAAATTTGTCAATTCGTTTATTCTTATTTTTTTTTCAAATATATTTGACATTTTATATTTCTCCTTTATATTAATTTTATTACTTAATTTTTATGCTATAAAAGCATAATTTGAATGCATTTTAATTATTATTTCTAACAAAAGTTTACCATACAAAATTGCAATCTGCAACAATATTGAAAATAATTTTAAGATTTCAAAATAGTT
>NZ_CALHQO010000128.1:0-4191 GCF_938036635.1 uncultured Leptotrichia sp. | reverse complement strand
TACAATTGAAAAATATTTTAGAATATTTAAAATAAAAAAGGAATAAGATGAATAAAATAAAAAATAATTATGAAGTTGGGCAAAAACTGGAAATTGAAATAGAAAAAATAGTGTTTGGTGGAGAAGGACTTGGAAGAGTTGATGGGTTTACAGTATTTGTACCGATGAGTGTGCCAGGAGATAAATTGGAAGTGGAGATTATCTCGGTGAAAAAGTCGTATGCAAGAGGGCTTATAACTAGGATAATTGAACCATCAAAGGACAGGATTGAGGATTTGTCCAAAATTAGTTTTGAGGATTTTGATGGCTGTGATTTTGGAATGCTTAAATATGAGAAACAGCTTGAATATAAAGATAAAATGCTTGAAGAAGTGTTGACAAAGATTGCTGAAATTGATTTGAAAAAGGTAAAAATTAGCAAAATTATTGGAAGTGATAAAAAAATTAATTATAGAAACAAGACAGCTGAACCATTTTTCAAAAAGAATGGAATTATTCAGACAGGATTTTATTCAAGAAAGTCCCACAATGTATTTTCAGCTAAAGAAAGTCTTCTAAAGTCAGAAATTGCCAAAATAATTATTGATAAATTTTTGCAGAAAGTAAATAGTTTCGCAGGTACAAAAAAGGAATTTAAAGTTTTTAATGAAGTTAATAATACTGGATTTTTGAAGCAGATAATGGTTAGAAATAATGAAAAAGATGAAGTTATGATAGTTGTTGTCGTAAATAAAAATTCGCAGTATAATCAGCTTTCAAAAGTACTGGAAGAAATGTATGATGAAAATGACTGCATAAAATCCATCTATATTTCTGTAAAAACTGAACAGAATAACGTAATTTTAGGTAAAAATGTCCATTTATTTGGAAGCCAGTATTTGGAAGAGGAAATGGAAGGATTAAAATTCAAGATTTATCCAAATTCATTTTTCCAAATTAATAAAAAACAGGCACTAAAACTTTATGATGTTGCAATAAACTTTTTGAATGAAGAAAATAAAAATATTGATAAAATCTACGAAAAAACAGTAATTGACGCATTTTCAGGGACTGGAACCATTGCAATGATGCTTTCAAAAAACATAAAAAAGGTTATTGGAATTGAAAGTGTGGAAAGTTCAACACTTGCTGCAAAACTGACTTCTTATGAAAACTCCATTCAAAATGTAGAATTTGTAAATGGAAAAGTCGAGAAGGAACTCCCAAAAATTTTGAAGAGAGAAGATGTCGGAGCAATAGTTTTTGACCCGCCAAGACGAGGAATCGAAGAGTCAGCATTAAAGAGTGTTGTAAAGAACAAAATTGAAAAAATTGTCTATATTTCCTGCAATCCTGCCACTTTTGCACGAGATGTGAAGATTTTGGCTGAAAATGGGTATGTATTAACAAAAGTTACTCCTGTGGATATGTTCCCGCAGACTGGGCATATTGAGGTAGTGGGATTATTGGAAAAATACGATATTTAAAGGGATTTTTGAAATTTTTAATTAAAAAATTGAGATATTTAGAAAAAGTGCGAAACTTATTAATAAATTATTTATAAACTTTATTAAAAATCAAGAAAAGGAAGTTGATATTTATGAAAATATACACAAAATATGGTGATGAAGGTTTTACAAGACTTTATGGAGGACAAAGAGTTAGCAAGACTCATGTTAGAGTAGAAGCGTATGGAACGATGGATGAAGTTTGTTCATTACTTGGAGTAATTATTGCTGAAATTCGTGAAGATGAAAAGTTGAATGATGTACTTGGAAAGATACGTGAAGAATGTGAAAATATACAGCAACAGCTTTTTGACTGTGGAAGTGACCTTGCCACTCCTGATGGATTACGAGAATATAAGCAAACAATTGATGATGTAAAATGGCTTGAGGAAAGAATGGATGAATATATTCCACAATTGCCTAAATTAGAATGTTTTGTAATTCCTGGAGGAAGCAGAATGTCAAGCATGTTTCATCTTATGCGAACAAGCACTCGTAACTTGGAACGAAAAATGATTGCTGTAATTGAAGCAAATGAAGGAATAAATAAAGTTGGACTTCAATATATCAATAGACTTTCTGACTATTTCTTTGTAGCAGCATGCCTTACAAATCTAAAATTAGGAAATAACGAAACTATCTATAAAAG
Source organism: uncultured Leptotrichia sp. (assembly GCF_938036635.1). Taxonomy (NCBI): domain Bacteria; kingdom Fusobacteriati; phylum Fusobacteriota; class Fusobacteriia; order Fusobacteriales; family Leptotrichiaceae; genus Leptotrichia; species uncultured Leptotrichia sp. Next base: position 2,055 of record NZ_CALHQO010000128.1, on the reverse strand, counting down.
AAGTGCAAAAATTTTTAGAAATAGCAAATAGTGTGTATTTAAATTAGAATTTTAAAATTTCTAGAATAATTTTTTTGATATCAGAATAAGGAGAAAAATTTAATGAAATTAGGAATTATTGGAGCAGGAAATATGGGAAGCTCTATATTAAAAGGCGTTACATCTTCAAACTTTCTTGAAAATAAAAATATAGCTATTTTTGATTTAAACAAGGAAAAAATTGAAGAATTATCAAAAGAGTATGGTGTAAAAAAAGCAGAAAATGAAAACGAACTTGTAAAAGAAAGCGATATTCTCATCCTTTCTGTAAAACCAAATATTATTCCAAAAGTACTGGATAAAATAAAAGGTGACTTGACAGAAAAAACTATTGTTTTATCAATTGCCGCTGGAATTAGCATTGATTTTATTGAAAATATCATTGGAACTGACAAAAAAGTTATTAGAACTATGCCAAATACACCTGCTCAAGTGATGGAAGGAATGACGGCAGTTTCTTTTAATCATAATATTCAGGAAAATGAAAAAAGTATGATTTTTAAATTGTTGAATAGTTTTGGAAAAAGTATTGAAATTGAGGAAAAACTTATGCATGTATATACAGGAATTAGTGGCTCTTTACCAGCCTATGTTTATGTATTTATGGAAGCTCTTGCGGATGGCGGGGTACTGGAAGGAATGCCAAGGGATAAGGCTTATGAAATCATTGCTCAAACGGTTTTAGGTTCAGCTAAAATGATGCTTGAAACAAAAAAACATCCAGGAGTTTTGAAAGATGAGGTAACTTCTCCAGGAGGAACTACAATTGCTGCTTTAAAAGTGCTAGAAGATGGTAAATTTAGAGGAACTATAATGGAAGCCGTTAAGGCATGTACAAAAAAGTCTAAAGAAATGGCAGGGGAGTAAAATCCCCTCTTTTGCAGGATTGCTCATTGCCGATAATCCTTATCTTGCAGTAAATATTTATACTAATAATTAAAATCGTGTCAAGATTGCTACGCAATAACCTATGGCTAGACTCCGACTTTTACTTGCTCAATTCCGAAACTCCTCTTTCCAGTCATCAAAGAATCGTAGCTGAATAAATAAAAGCTCCGTCGATTTATTAAAATAAAAAAATTATATTTCAAGTATCTAAAAATACTAGATTTTTACATAATCTGATATTTTTCCACATATTTTAATTTATGATTTATCCAGTATTCTAATTGATTTTCATTCTGATTTACACGAAATTCAAGATTATATTTCGCCATATCTACAAATAAAGAGTTATCTTTTTGATAAATAGTTAAATAATGTTTTCCTTTTTTATCCACAGCCACTACTTTTCCATTCTCAACTGAAAATGTATATTGAATACTGTTATAATCACGATTTGGACTCCACACCAAATTTTTATCGCCTGTCATTTTTATATAAAATGCTGAATTTGTGGGAATAAATGCCAAGTTTAACCAATTTAGCCCTTTACTGTCAATTCCTCCAGAAATTCCCTTGTTCCCATAAGCAGTTATTTTGTATTCTCCTGTTCCTACATTTTTTACTCCTGCAAACACCATTCCTAGCGACTTTAGTTCAGCTTTCTCAAAATCTACATTGTCTTTATAGTTTAGAAAAAAATCATTTGAAGAATATTTTATAATTTTAGATTGATCTGTTATTTTTCCTTTTTTATTTACCTTTATAATTTTAAAATCTTTTTTCAAAGTATCAGATAAAAATTCATAAACATTGACCGCAGCATATCTTGAAGGCATAAAAGCCAGATAATTTCCAACATTCAGCTGAACAGGATATTTATTTCCGTTTCCTGAAATTATCTCATAACTGATATAATCTGGATTATTTGACATTCTGGCTGAAAACTTTTCAAAATTATTAAAATTCTCCTTATTTCCAGCATTTAAAGCAAAACTAAATAAAAACCCCATTAATATTATAAATTTTGATAATATGCCTTTTCTCATAAAAACCTCCTGAATAGAAATTTATCTTATACTAAATCCCGTTTAAAAATAGAAGTTATATTTCGTTATTTACTAACAAGGAATT
>NZ_CALHQO010000127.1:0-2979 GCF_938036635.1 uncultured Leptotrichia sp. | reverse complement strand
ATCAAAAGTGTGAAAAAATAACGAAAATAGAACAATTACAATTATTTTGTGAAAATAATCAATGTACACTAACGGAAACGGAAGAGAGTGAAAGATAATGAGATTATTAGTTGTAGAAGACGAAAAGAAATTGAACGAACTTATTACAAAAAAGTTAGAAAAGGAATATTATGGAGTTGATAGCTGTTTTGACGGAGAAGAGGCAATCAGGTATGTGGAAGGAACTGAATATGATGCAATAATTCTAGATATTATGCTTCCAAAACTTGATGGATTTGAAGTGATTAAAAGAATAAGGGCAAAGAAAAATAAAGTTCCGATATTACTTTTAACAGCAAGAGACAATATAGATGATAAAGTTAAAGGACTAGATTACGGTGCAGATGACTATCTTGTGAAACCTTTTATCTTTGAAGAACTTATGGCTCGTATCCGTGTACTTTTAAGACGCAATTCTGGAAATGCTGACAATGTAATTACAATAGCTAATCTTAAGGTCGACCTTGATGCTAAAACAGTTTTTAGAGATGATTTATTAATAAAACTATCAGGTAGAGAATATTCGATTTTGGAATATTTGATACGAAATAAAGGAAAAATTTTATCAAGAGAAAGAATAGAAGACCATATCTGGAATTATGACTATGAAGGTGGAACTAATGTAATAGACGTATATATCAGATATTTGAGGAAAAAGATTGATGACAGCTATACTCCAAAACTTATTCACACAGTTCGTGGACTCGGTTATGTATTGAGGATTGATAATGAGAATGAATAAATTTTCTATAAAATCTAAAATAGCTTTCTGGTACATTGGTCTTATTATAAGCCTTATAATCATATTTCTTACAACTATAATCTATATCAGTGAAAATCTTATACGGGCAAACGCTTACAAAAATTTAAAAAACTCTGTAGTTTCAGCATTTGATGAGATTGAAGTTTATGATGGTGAACTTACGATTGACAATGATTTTATTATTTTTAATAATAATGTTCATTTGTCGGTTTATGATGATGAAACAGGATTTATTTATGGGGATATTCCATTAGATTTTGAATATGATGAAACTTTTTCCGATAAAAATGATGTAAGAATTATAAAACATAAAAATAAAAAATGGTATATTTTTGACAGTAAAAAGAATTTTTCAGGCTATGGTATTATTCATATTCGTGGAATTGCTCCTGCAACAGAAGTGGAAAATGTTATTGAAACAATTGTTTTGATTTCTCTGATTGTATTGCCATTTTTCCTGTTATTTTCAGCAATAAGCGGATATTTTATAACAAAGAAAGCATTTAAACCGATAGAAAAAATAAGGGAAGCAGCGGAAAAAATCAATGAGGGAAACGATTTGACACAAAGAATTAACATTGGAGAAGGAAATGATGAAATTTATACTTTGGCAAATACATTTGATACAATGTTTGACAGACTGCAAAACTCCTTTGAAAGAGAAGCACAGTTTACATCTGATGTTTCACACGAATTACGGACACCTGTAGCAATTATCATTTCTGAATGTGAATATGGACTTGAAAATCTAAATTCAATAGAAAATGCAAAAAATACAATTTCTTCTGTACTAGATGAAACTAAAAAGATGTCAAAATTAATTTCACAGCTTTTGACTTTATCGAGAATGGACAGAGGAAATCAGAAACTTAATTTTGATAAAATAAATATAAGTGAAATGGCACATCTTATTGCCGATAGCCAGCAACATAGTGCAGACAGTAAAAATATAAAAATTCATTCTGAAATAGAGGAAGATACTTTTATTGTTGGTGATGAGACGATGATTATGAGAGTCTTTGTAAATTTAATTTCAAATGCAGTTAACTATGGTCGTGAAAACGGTAATATATGGATAAAATTAACACAGGATAAAGATTTTGCAATCTGTAAAATTATTGATGATGGAATTGGTATTGAAAAAGAAAATATACCTAAAATATGGGGACGATTTTATCAGGTGGAAAGTTCCAGAACAACAGAAAATCTAGGACTTGGTTTATCAATGGTAAAATGGATTATAGAGGCACACAAAGGAGAAATTGCTGTAGAAAGTGAAATTGGAAAAGGAAGTTCGTTTATATTTAAGTTGAAAAAGGAGGTAAAATGAAAAAAAATTTCTTAAAAAAATTGCTTATACTATTTTTTATTACAATGACAGGAGTTTTTGCAAATGAAAATTCAGTTAAAAAGACTAAAACAGTAAGAGTTTTAAATGTTGATGTTAAAATTTCGATTGAACAGGCAAAACAACTTGCATTGAATCACTCAAAAGTGGCAAAAAATTCTGCAAAAATGACTAAAATTCGTCTGGATAAAGAAAATAGAAAATTTATTTATGAAATAGAATTTTATACAGAACGGAAAAAATATAAATACAACATTGATGCAAACACAGGAAAAGTTCTGAGTTACAGTGAAAAAGAACGGTCATCAGCTTCAACAGTAATCAGAGATGACGGAAAAATTATTAATACAAATGGCAGTGATACAGAAATAAGAAAAACACCAAAATATATTGGAATGGAAAAAGCAAAAGAAATAGCAGTTGCACGGATTACTGGTGCGAAAAAAATCAACGTTACAAATATTCAGATGGATAGTGAAAAAGGAAGAAAGATTTATGAAGGAAGAATTGTATATAAAAATACAGAGTATAAGTTCGACATTGATGCTATAACAGGTGAAGTAATAAAATGGGAAGTAAATGAACATTAGTAAAATAAAATATCCTCTAAAGTTTAGTATACTGAAGAGGGTATTTTTTTGTTAAAAATTATGCTTTGTAAAGTTTTTCATAATTAAATCTATTTTTAAGCTGTTTAAGAGTATAATCAAATATGAATAAAGGTGGAATAAATACAATAATTAATGTTATTATTGGCATATTTTGAAGATAAAATATTTTTTCAACTATAATCATAAAAGGCTTGTATAGAAAGATCGAAACAAGATTG
>NZ_CALHQO010000126.1:0-6360 GCF_938036635.1 uncultured Leptotrichia sp. | reverse complement strand
TAGATAAAAATTATTTATTAAGGTATTGATTTTTTTTGAATTTTTTGTTATAATTACTCTGTTAATATTATTAGTATTATTAATCTTTTCATATATCACAACTGAAGAAAAAATTGGTCATAAAAGACAGTCCTTATACCTCTTTCTCATGGGCTGTTTTTTATTTACTATTTTTTCTAAAAAATAAAATTTATACAAAATAAGGAGCCAATAAATTTAGCTCCCTATTTTTTTATATTTTATGGATAATATTTTTTATTCATAATCTCCATCTATCCTAACTTTTCGCAAAATCATCCCTTCCTTGGCTTTTAAATCCAACTTGATTTTTCCAGCTGAACTTGTTCTGAATGTTCTGCCTTCTGTTACCAGATCAATAAATCTCTCATCTTGATAATTTGTCTCAAATTCGATATTTTCCCAGCTGTTAAATGAATTATTTATTATAACAATAATCGAATGATCCTCAATTACTCTTTCATATGCAATTATGTCTCTGTCGTTGTCAACAAACACTTCTCTAAACTTACCATAAACAAGTGTTTTATTTTCAAGACGGATTTTTATTAATTTTTTATACCATTCAAATAAATCACGGTCGACTTTTTGCTCATAAATTTCGTTTTGGTTAACATGAGACGGATTTTTCTCATCATCATATAAAAATTCATTCCATAACATCGGCTTTCGGCAATATGGGTCTGTTGCTCCCCACATTCCCACTTCATCACCATAAAATAACATTGGTGCTCCAATATAAGTCATTTGGAATATTGAAATTAATTTTAGTATATCTTTTGGCTTGATTGGACTGTTTCGCCAATCTATTGTTGTGTTTGGATGATAATTTGAAGCTAAATCTGGACGAATTCCATTATACCCTTTTTCTAGCTGTTTCCCTTCTTCCAAATTTCTTCCAAGTACATCATTTACAATTCTTGAATAAAGTCTATCTGTGTCATGTGAACCGTTTAAGTTCTGACTTGCCTGCAATGCCTGATATGGATACCAAGTTCTTTTTTCTCTAAGTTCATTGAAAAAGTCCTGTGCTTTCAGTTTATATCTTACTCCACCTTCATGACTTTGATTTATGAAGAAGCCAATGACTGTTTTTAACCATTCATAGTTCATTACAGTGTCAAATTTATTTCCACCATTAATATCGGCCGAAGCATTTCCCCAAAGTTCAGCAGTTATGTATGAATCTTTTTTGCTACCCTTTACAACCTCACGCCATTCATTCCAGAAATTCTGATTTTCAAGACAATTTGGCACATCTAGCCGCCATCCGTCAATCCCATCATCCTCCATCCAGTTTTCACTTTCTTTTCCGTCAGGCCCATACATCCATTTTCTTGTAATATTAAAAATATATTCCTTGTACTCCTGATTAAATGTGTTAAATTCAGGAAGTGAATCAAATCCTGCCCAAGCATTGTAAGCAGTTCTCTTTCTATTTGCAATTAAAGTTTCAAATGCCTGCTCTTCATTCATTTCATCTGTAATTGGGATATGTTCTCCAAAATCTGTAAATTTATACCAGTCCTTGTATTTAGAATTTTCTCCATCCGCAAGCACCATATTAAATGTCCAGTGTTCATTGCTGCTATGATTGAAAACCCCGTCAAATATTACACGGATACCATTTTTATGAAATTCTTTTATCAAATCTACCATTATCAAATCTGATTCTGTCCAAACCCAAGTTGATGGATCTTCTGTTTCTCCATAACCATTTTTCCCACGATTTTCACCATTCAGGTTTACTTGCAGAAGTTTTAGCTCGCTACTTGTCGAAGCCTTATTTCTAAGTACATCCACATACGACTTATTCCCATATTTGTTATTTTTATTAATTTCCACACCATGAGTTTTTCCACTTGTCTTTATTGTTCCAAAGTCTGGTGAAATATGTCTAAAGTCATTTGCCCCATATTTATGGTTTTGATATGAGAAAAATACTGGATTTAGCCATACTGCATTAATTCCCAATTCTTTCATATATGGTATTTTTTCTTTTATTCCCTGCAAATCTCCACCATACATTCTAGCATATTTCAAACTGTAGTCAATTTCACGCTCACCTAGTTTTTCCCAAATTACCTGTTCCCTAAAATCAGCAGTCCATCTGTTTCTATCAAACTGACTAAGCACATTATTACTTTTTTCCCATTTATATTCTTCTACAAAATTCTGTTCGTGAAGTCTATTTGGCTTAAATGCTTCTGGTCCAAATTCATTAAAAATTGGATCATTATAATGATTCCCATTGTAAAATCTGTCTGGGAAAATATTGTACCAGATTGCCTCTTTTGCCCAGTTTGGTACATCAAATAGCTGTATATCCTTAGAAGTCGTATTCACAATCAATCTCTTTGGTTTGCTATAGCTCAATGTTTCTCCGTTAAAATATGCTCTTGAGCCATTATCTTCAAGAATAAAATAATACAAAAGCTTTTTGGCTTCTTTACCAAAATTTATTATCCTTTCAAAATAATCAAATCCATTTGTCTTATCCTGATATCTTTCCAGTTCATAAATCATCTCATAATTATCTTCCTCATGTAGAACTACACTAACATAGGCACGTTCCACATCGTTCATCTGAGTTCTTATTTTAAATTCATATTCACTATCCGACAATTTATTAAAATATTGCAAACTGTTATAGTCATGTACTATCGCCTTCAAATCAGTATTTTTATCAATTGCTTCATACACAAATTTTCCAGTTCCAAAATCTCCTTGAGGAAACAATGCCCCATTTTCTCCAATAACCAGTTTTCTATTTTCATTCTGAGGATACCATTTTCCATCAATCAGATATTTATATTCATAAACTCCTTCAGGCGAAGCAAGTACTACTTTATAGTTTGTTCCTTCAAAATGATGGATAGGTTCTGTATCAGGCTTCCAGTTATTAAAGTTACCTGCAATTTCAACTTTATCCGCCTTTTCTAGTCCAAAATCAGCAATATCCAAATTCATTCTGTAAAATTTCATTTTAGTTAATGAAAATATCTTTTTTGTTGGAGAATATTCTACATAAATATCTATTCCTTTTTGAAATCCAGTTATTGATTTTGGCGGCAAGTTTTCATCCACTACTGCCTCAAATCTTTTTGCAAAAGGTGCTGTATGGCTATAAGTCACACCGCTTATTACTCCACTTTCCTCATCCTTTATTTCAAAAAAATAACTTCCTGACTCGACATTTCCCCATTTATATATAAAATTTTCCCAATTTTGTTTTAAATTCTCTTCCTTGTAGAATTTATTATCTTTATAAATTATAATTTTATAGCCCATTTTTTCTCCTAATTATCTACTCTCCCTAATTTAGCTCAAAAAATACTTTATATGCTCTGTATGTTTCATACAAATCTGCTTTTGACGAGATTTCAAATAAAGAGTGCATTGATAAAAGTGCAGGTCCTGCATCTATCGTTTTGATTCCGTAGTAAGCCAAGAACTTAGCAACTGTTCCTCCACCACCTTCATCTACTTTTCCAAATCCACCCGACTGATATTTAATCTCATTTTTATCAAATATTTGTCTTATTTCCTGAATAAATTCTGCATCAGCATCGTTTGCCATAGCTTTTCCACGGCTTCCAGTATATTTTGCAAACGCCAGTCCGTAAGACAGCCTTGCTGCATTTTCTGGATCATGTACAGACTTAAATACAGGATTTAACGCAGCCGTAACATCTGATGACAATGCTTTTGAGTTCCATAAAGTTTCCCTCAATATCTGATCATTATAATTTTTTTCTGTAAGTGACAGCATTTTCCCAACAACATATTCAGGTAATGTTGACTTCAAGCTTGTAGAACCTTCACTTCCAATTTCTTCTTTATCTGTCAAATAAATCATAACAGTTTTCTCAGTTTCCTTAATATCAAACAAGGCTCTAAGCGAAGTATATGCACAAATTCTATCATCTTGACCATATCCTCCAATCATGCTCTTATCAAGCCCCACATCTCGCAATTTCCCAGCAGGCACAACTTCCAGCTCTGCTGTAAAGAAATCATCTTCTTCTATTCCATAATCTTTTTTCAATTTATCAAGCACAAACTGCTTTATTTTTTTATTTACATTTTCATTATCTAAAGGCATATTTCCAAATAATAATTTCAGTTCTTCACCTTTAATAACATCTCTTGCCTTTCTTTCATCCTGCACATTGTAAGACAAATGCGGCAATATATCAGGCATACTGAATACAGGCTCGTCATCTTTTTCTCCAATAGAAAGTGTTACTTTTTCTCCATTTTTTAAGAAAACAACACCATGCAATGCAAGTGGAGTTGCAGCCCATTGATATTTTTTAATTCCACCATAATAATGCGTATTTAGTAGTGCAAATTCTTCTTCTTCCATTATCGGATTTGGCTTTAAATCCAGTCTTGGAGAATCTACGTGGGAAACAATCATATTAATCCCGCTTTTTATATCATTTCCAACAATTACTGCAATGATATTTTTATTTCTATTGTTAAAATAAATTTTATCCCCTTTTTTCAATTCACTTTTTTCATTAATATTGACAAAGCCATTTTTTTTAAGTTCCTTTTCTGTTAAATCCACAAATTCTCTCTCAGTTTTGGCAGAATCCAAATATTTTTTATAATCTTCAGCAAAGTCAAAAATTACTTTCTTTTGCTCATCTGTATAATTCTTCCACAAATTTTCTTTTGTCATTTTCTACATCCTTTCTAAAATTCATAAAATATACAACAAAAAACAAAAGATGGCGACTTGAAAAAAATATCCCAAATCAGCCACCTTCTTTCCTAGTAAAATTAATTTCCCAGTTTACCTAAATTATTTAACTTCGTTCAATTTTTTTTCCAATTCTTTTCCAGCTTCTTCATATCCAGGTTTTCCTAATAACGCAAACATATTTTTCTTATATGCTTCCACTCCTGGCTGATCAAATGGATTTACACCTAAAAGGTATCCACTTACTCCACATGCTTTTTCAAAGAAATAGAATGTATATCCTAAATGATAAGGAGTCGCTTCAGGAATGTTTACGCCTAAATTAGGTACATCTCCGTCAATATGTGCCAAAATTACTCCATCAGTTGCTTTTTTATTTACATAATCCAATGTTTTTCCAGCAATAAAGTTTAGTCCGTCAAGGTTATCCTTGTCACTTTCAATGACAAATTCCACTTCTGGTTTTCCAATAGAAACTACTGTTTCAAAGAATAATCTTTTTCCTTCCTGGATATATTGACCCAATGAATGCAAGTCTGCTGAAAAGTCTGCCGAAGTTGGATACAATCCTTTTCCATCTTTTCCTTCAGATTCTCCAAATAATTGTTTCCACCATTCTGCCAAATAATGAACTCTTGGCTCATAATTTACCATTAATTCCAAGTCTTTTCCTTTTCTATGTAAAATATTTCTTACAGCTGCATATTGTAAAGCCTGATTTTCATCCATATTTTTATTTGCAAAATCATTCATCGCATCTTTTGCTCCAGCCATCAAGTCATCAATATTAATTCCAGCCGCTGCAATCGGTAAAAGTCCTACTGCAGTCAATACAGAAAATCTTCCTCCAACATTGTCAGGTACAACAAAAGTTTCGTATCCTTCAGTTGTAGCAAGTGTTTTTAATGCTCCTTTTTCCTTGTCTGTTGTAGCATATATTCTTTTTGCAGCTTCTTCTTTTCCATATTTTTCTTCCAGCATTTTTTTGAACACTCTAAATGCAATCGCAGGTTCAGTTGTAGTTCCAGATTTTGAAATTACATTTACTGAAAAATCCCTATCTCCAACAACTTCTATTAAATGTTGTAAATAAACACCGCTCATATTTGTTCCTGCAAAGTAAATTTCCGGAGTTTTTCTTTTATCTTTTGGCAAATTATTGTAAAAGCTGTGTGACAAAAATTCAATTGCAGCCTTTGCCCCTAAATACGATCCTCCAATTCCAATTACAACTAAGACTTCTGAATCATTTTTAATTTTTTCAGCCGCTTTTTTTATTCTAGCAAATTCATCTTTATCATAGTTTTCAGGTAAGTCAACCCATCCTAAAAAATCATTTCCTGCTCCACTTTTTGAAGTCAATACTTCATTTGCCAATTCTACATACGGTTTAATCTGTTTCAATTCATTTTCATTAAAAAAATTTTTTGCAAATTGATAATTAAAATTCAATTTCATTTTCTTTTGTCTCCTTAATATATTTTATTCCCTAGATTTCTTTAAAAAATCAAGAAATCCCTATTATTCCACACATAGTAATACAACTTTAAAATCGAATAATAATACAACAAAACTACTTAAAAACTAAATTTATAAAATTATAAATAATAATTATATTTAGTTTTAAAGTG
>NZ_CALHQO010000125.1:0-4750 GCF_938036635.1 uncultured Leptotrichia sp. | reverse complement strand
TCAGACCAGCTGATTTGTTCATGTAGATCGATATAGCGACCGACTTCATCTTGGTAAAGCGAATAAGAATAGGATTTCTAATACAAATAAGAGTATAAGAAATATTCCTTTTACATCTGGCAGTTCTAATTTTCTTATAGCGTGAATTATATTATCCAGTTCAAAAATCATGTAGCTTTTTAATAGCAGACACAATAAAATTGAGATTGCTATTCCTGAAAATATCCATATTCTGCTTGCTAAAATTTCTTCGGTTATAAAAATTTGTATTTCTTTTGATGTTCCAGCATCTATTTTATTCTCTGTTTTCCTGTTACTTTTCAAAATTTCTCCTCTTAAATATGCTCAATCTCTTTTAGATGAGCAAGATTTTATAATTTTTAAATTGTGAGTTTCTTGGCTGTAAATAGAACGAGAGCTATTTAAGGATTCATCAGACAACTTTAATTATCTTTATTGTCAAATAATCCGAAAATAACCCTCTGTAATTTTTATTTCCCACTTTTTAGTTATGTAAAAACTTAGTCTCTTCCTCTTCCTAAAATTCTTTAAATGCTTAGGAACAGGTTTACAAAATCCAAATATAATTCCAAAGCACCAACGATTTCAATTTTGTTAAGAATATCAGAATCTTCATGAACTGCATAGGCGATAACATTATTTTTTATTCTATTTACATCAACTGCAATATAAACTGTAAAAATGATTACACCTAATACTGACACAAACAAATCAATTGCACTATTTCCTAGAAACATATTTACTACACTTACTAATATCATTGCTATTATTCCAGCTGTAAGCAATGGCACAAATCTAGTCAAATTTTCCTTAGTAAAATATCCATAAATTGCTAAAACTACAAAGATTGACAATGTTCCTAAAAATGCTGAACCGATTACATCTGGAGCATAAATAAGTCCAATAGCTGAAAATGTCAATCCGCTTAATGCTGAATATATTAAAAATATAAGTTTTAGAACACTCGAATTTGCTGTATAAACTAAAGCTGAAAAGGCTAAAACTGCAACAACTTCTAAAATAAGAAATATCCAGTATTTCTCTATTATCATATATGCAATAGGATTTTCTTTTATTGCTCCATTATAAACCATAAAACCAATACCACCAGTTATAAGAAGCCCTATTACCATCCATATCATACTTCCACGAACTTTTGAAATTATAAGTCTGTTTAAATCGTCATAAGTCATTGACATTTGTCCGTCATATTCGTTGTAATCATCGTTATTATGATTGTAAGTTTCCAATTCATCATAATCATTTCTCATAAAAATCACCTCATTAGTTTAGTCTTTTTCATTTCTTCAATCATTTTAATAACTTGAATAGCTTAATCCAAAATTCTATACCCAAGCTATCATCTATTATAATATTATAACTTTTTTACTTTTAAAAAGACTTTTATTTATCAGTTAAATTACTTAATCTTATTTTTTATTTTGAAAACGGAACAAAAGATTCCTGTTTCAAAGTTTGGATAATTTCATCAACTGATACATTTTTACTGTCTTGTGAACCAAATCTTCTTACATTTACTTCATTGTTTGCAACTTCATTTTTACCAATTATTAGTTGCACTGGTATTTTTTGGTCTCCATTTGCTTCTCTGATTTTGTATCCAATTTTTTCTACTCTTGTGTCAAGTTCCACTCTGATTCCTGCGTCTTGCAGTTTTGTAAACAATTCTTTTGCGAATGGCACCTGTTCGTCAGAAATTGTTAAGATTCTTGCTTGTACTGGCGCTAGCCAAGTTGGGAATGCTCCTGCGTAATGTTCGATTAAGATTCCGATAAATCTTTCCAAACTTCCATACATTGCCCTGTGAATCATTACTGGCTCATGTTTTTCACCATCTGGACCTATATAGCTCATTTCAAATCTTGCTGGAAGATTAAAGTCTAACTGGATTGTTCCACATTGCCAGATTCTTCCAATTGAGTCTTTCATCTTAAAGTCAATTTTTGGTCCGTAGAATGCCCCATCTCCAGGATTTAACTTGTAATTAATTCCTTTATGTTCCAAAGCTGATTTCAAGTTTGCTTCAGCCATTTCCCATATTTCGTCTGAACCTATTGCTTTATCAGGTTTTGTTGATAATTCAATGTGATATTCAAATCCAAATACAGTATAGAATTTATCATATAAATCAATAATTTCGATAATTTGTTCCTCAATTTGCTCTTTCGTACAGAAAACGTGGGCATCATCCTGTGTAAATGCTCTAACTCTCATAAGCCCGTGTAAAGCACCACTAAATTCGTGTCTGTGAACAAGCCCCATTTCTCCATATTTCAATGGCAAATCCTTGTATGAATGCAAGTTATTCTTGTAGGCAATTATTGAACCTGGACAGTTCATAGGCTTTATTGCATATTCTTTTTCATCAATTGTTGATGTATACATATTTTCACGGTAATTGAACCAGTGTCCAGAAATTTCCCACAATTCCTTATCTAGCATAATAGGAGTTTTTATTTCCTGATAACCTCTTTTTTTATGCTCAACTCTCCAGATTTCCTGCAATTTATTGAATAATTCCACACCTTTTGGCATAAAGAAAGGGAATCCAGGTCCATGCTCGTCTACAAAGAACAAGTCAAGCTGTTTTCCTAATTTTCTGTGATCTCTCTTTTCAGCTTCTTCCATCATTGTCAAATAGTCATCCAGCTCTTTTTTTGTTGCAAAAGCCACTCCATAAATTCTTTGAAGCATTTTATTGTTTGAATCTCCACGCCAGTAAGCTCCTGCTGTTGACATTAGCTTAAATGCTTTTAGGTAGCCAGTCGATGGAATATGTGTCCCACGGCATAAGTCTATAAACTCACCTTGCTGATAAATGCTAACTTTATCTGCACCCAAGTCTTCAATTATCTCAACTTTATAAGTTTCACCTTTTTCAGCAAAGAATTTTTTTGCTTCTTCGGCAGTCATTTCACTTCTTTTAAATTCATAATTCTCTTTTACAATTTTTGTCATTTCCTCTTCAATTTTTGCTAAATCTTCTTCAGCAAACGGCTTTTCAGGGTCAAAATCATAAAAAAATCCATTTTCAATAACAGGCCCTATCGTAACCTTTGTATTTGGGAAAAGTCTTTGCACAGCCTGAGCCATAATATGTGCCGCACTGTGTCTTATAATTTCTATCCCTTTTTCACTTGTATTAGTAATTATTTCAATTGTTCCAGATTTGTCAATAATATGAGATGGATCAACTTGCACACCGTCAATTATCGCCCCAACGGTTGCCTTCCCAAGACTGCTCCCAATACTTTTTGCAAATTCTACAACAGTCATCGGATTTTCCAACTGTCTTTTACTACCATCAGGCAAAATCATTTCTATCATTTCGATTCCTTCTTTCTCTCTTTTGTCAAATAAAATTAGGCTCTAGTTAGCCTAATCGCATAATTATTTATTATAGTATAATTCTTATTTTTTTTCAACCTAAAAATTTAAAACATCTCCAAAAATTTGCATTTCAGAACAACTAGCCAACTACATTCAAAAAACAATAAAAAATGAGCAAGAATTGAAATTTTATTCTCACTCAAAAGTTATTTCTATTAAATATCACTTTTCGATATTGGGGTGGTCTATATCTATTAACCGTGTCTGGGTCACAGTCTGGTAAGGTTTTAGTCCCCTTCGATATTGGGGTGGTCTATATCAAAGTTGGAAAAAAACAAATTACAATTAAAAGAGTTTTAGTCCCCTTCGATATTGGGGTGGTCTATATCCCATCATTTGTTTTTAGTGATAGGATATTTTGATTGTTATTTTTGCTATTTATCTGTGTTTTCCATATTTTCATATTGATATTGCTCCTTAATAAATGATATAAAACACCTCTCACATTATACCATATTTTTTGATTTTTCAAAATTCTAATATTTTATCTTGTGAAATTTTTTCTCCCATTGTCACTTCTCCTGCGAGTACCTTCATTTTTTGAAACTGATCTTCTGTCAGGATAATGGAACGGATTGAGGAATTTTCTGGAGCGAGCATTGATAACTGTTTTTCTGCCAGTTCAATTTTTTCTTTTGTTTTTGACCTCATTATATATACCGATTTTTGAAGCTGATAATATCCTTTTTCTATCAATTTTTTCCTAAAAGTCCTGTATTCAAATATCTCAACATCTGTCTGCATAGGAAAATCATACATAAGCAGACCAAAATACTCAATACTCATAGTCCATCACGCTCAATGTTGGAATTATCACTTCTTCATCTTTTACAAAATAATTTCGTATGCTATCCAAATAATAGTCTACCGCTTGGAAAAAATCATAATTTTGAATATTCTAATAATGCTTTGACATTTCTGACAAATTCATTTTCTAAAATTTCAAATTCATTATTTTTTCCTAACATTTTACCTTTTTTAGAATTGATATATTTAATTTTGTATTCAAATATTTCTTCACTATCATTTGAAATTTCAAATCCTATTTCAATATTATACTTCTCTAGTAATGTTTTCATTGACTTTATTATATGATTTTGTACTTTTTTATCATATGAAAACAATTTTATTAATAAATTAGCCTGATTTAGAAAACTAATAGTATCTTTTTCTTTATGTAAATATTCAAAGTGTGCTATATAGTTTCTTAAATTTCCCCAAGTAAAATTATTATTTCTACCCATTTGTATTCCACCAGTTGCCAAATTATTATTTAAAAATAATAAACTCATAAAATTTTCATGTATATTATTTATTA
>NZ_CALHQO010000124.1:0-1009 GCF_938036635.1 uncultured Leptotrichia sp. | reverse complement strand
TTACGACTTTTATTAGAATTAAAAAACTATATTTTAATTATTTGAAAATATACTTTGTTCAAAAAGTCTATAATAAATTTGTTACTTAGAAGAGAATTTAATATTACAAATATTTACTAGCTTCTTTAATACTTAATTTTGCCATTTTTTCTTTATTTTTTTCAATAAAATTTTTTACCCATTCAGGATTTGTCTTGCTATAATCTCTCAATGCCCAGCCTATCGCCTTATTAATAAAAAATTCAGCCTGCCCCAGATTATTCTTTAAAATCTTTTCCAGTAATTCAGTATTTGTTTTTTCTTTTCTCAAAAGCTGATGATCAATCGCAATTCTTCTAAGCCAAATATTTTCATCAATACTCCATTCCAGCAATATTTTATTCACATTTGAATCCTTTAATGCCAAAGCTCCTATTGTCATATCTAAATTGTCTATCGTATCCCAGCACGATTTTTTCAAGGTAAACTGTTTAATCTTTGGAATATCGTCTATTGTTAACTTATCTTTCTTATCCTTCAAATAATCAGCTGCAACATACTGAAATTCCCTATACCTATTTTCCCAGCATTTATTTACAAATTCCCAGTCGATTTTTTCTTCATTCTTATATTCCTTGAAAAAATTTTTAAATATTTTGCGTCTTTCAGGCGTCTTAATTCCAATATATTCAAATTTATTAAGCATATATTTTGACATTTGTCGTGCCTGCTCTTCATTTTTATGCTGAATCATTTCTTCATAAAGTTTATTAAAATCCATAAGCTTCCTCTTTTTTCATTTTATTAAAAACATTAATTTCTATTAATTACAAAATTCTAATTTTTAGATTTTAACCCTTACGGAAAATAAAACGGGCTATTCTCCTGAAGTATGCTCTATAACATTATAGTTTAATGCAAAGTGTAGCTATATAGTCATTTCCATAACGTGATAATCTATGTCTTTTGTCACACGATTCATAAAAATCTATCATAGCGAGACCATTTTTAAGTTGTCCTCTAATCTGAG
>NZ_CALHQO010000123.1:0-1154 GCF_938036635.1 uncultured Leptotrichia sp. | reverse complement strand
GGTCGGTCCAGATTTGGCCATCTCGTCAACTAAAACATCAACGATATCCTTGTCAAAAGTACGCAATGGACGATCTTTACGCACAAAGAGGTGTGTATCACTTCCAAGAGCATTTTCAGGAAAAATAGGAGTTCCTGTAAATCCAAATTGATAGTAATGTTTAAAAGATTTTCTGATATTCTTCTGTGCATCTCCAAACTGTGAACGATGACATTCATCATATATTATTACACAATGTTTATCATAAATTTCGTGATTTGAATTTTTCTTAACAAATTCATTCAATTTCTGAATTGTTGTAACAACTATTTTATTGTCCTGTTTTTCTATACTTCGTTTAAGTTCCTTTGTATCCTTGCTTCCATTTACACTATCAGGCTGAAATTTCTGATATTCCTTCATTGTCTGATAATCCAAATCTTTTCTGTCGACTACAAAAAACACTTTGTCTATATAATCAAGCTCTGTAGCAAGTTTTGCAGTCTTAAAGGAAGTCAAAGTCTTACCTGAACCTGTTGTATGCCAGATAAATCCTCCTGCTTCTATTTTTCCTGCTTTTCTACTTTGAAAGCTAGATTCTGTTTTCCACAAAATACGTTCTGTTGCCGCAATCTGATAAGGTCTCATTATAAGGAGCGTATTATTTGAGTCAAAAACACAATATTTTGTCAGCACTTCGAGCATTGTACGTTTTTCAAAAAATGTTGCTGTAAAATCTTCCAAATCCCTGATAACTCTATTTTTGGCATCTGCCCATTCACATGTAAACTCATAATGATTTTTATTCTGTGCAGTAGTATTTGCAAAATAACGTGTATAAGTTCCATTTGAAATTACAAATATCTGTACATATTTATAAAGTGAATTTTCAGCATTGAAACTTTCCTTACTATATCTATGAATCTGGTTAAATGCTTCATGAAGATTTACACCACGTTTTTTCAATTCTATATGAACAAGCGGTAGTCCATTAACCAGTATAGTTACATCATAACGGTTATTATGAGTGCCTTCCTGCCTAATCTGATTCGTTACCTGCAAGAAGTTGTTATGAATATTTTTTTTATCAATAATTTTTATAGGTATCTCTTTTTTATCTACAAATATTTTACCTTTAGTTTCTTTAGAAACTGGTATTTCACTGTTAACAATAA
>NZ_CALHQO010000122.1:0-9738 GCF_938036635.1 uncultured Leptotrichia sp. | reverse complement strand
AACCATCTCCTTTATTAAATAATTATACCACATTTAGTAAAAAAATGTTTGACTTTTTGTTTACTTTATGGTAAACTTATTTTGTAAACAAGAAACATATAAATATTTTTTTAATTTCTTTGTTTACTAAATGGTAAACGAACCTTATAAAAGGAGATGATAAAATGAGCTACAGCGAAAATCTAAAATTCGCAGAAGGAGCAGAAAGAGCAAGAGACTTGGCTTGGGCTAGAAAATGCGAAGAAGAAGACCAAGCGATAGAAGAGTATCAAGAATTCTGCAACCATTTAGAAAACGAATTCAAGGAATTTAAAACAAAATACGAAAATCAATTAAAATACATCTCACTTGAAGATTTTCACAACTATCTGATTGACAGATACGAAGAAGCGGACTTTGATTTCAAATCATTCGAAAGCATCGGTCTTGATTATTTTCAAGATGTGAAAGTATTTGAAGACTGGGAAAAGAAAAATCCTAATTACACAGATGAAGAAGAAAAGGGATTTGATAAAGAGTGCGACATGATTACAAAGTATTTTGTTGACATTTTATATAAAGAAAATTAAGGAGGAATAACAATGAATTTTGAATCAGTAACATTAGTAAACAGCAACAACGAAAAAGTGAAAAAAGAAAGAGAAGCTAAGAAGTTGAAAAACAGAATTAAGAAATTATTCAAAAAGTAAGGAGAGATTTTTATGAAAAATAAAATAACAATAGAAAGAAAAAAAGACGGAGTTTTAGTTCCAAAACTAAATGGAGAAATTTTAAAAGGAGTAAAAAACGTGAAAGTTAATTACTCCTATGGTGCTGAATCAAAAGAAAGAACTGAATTAATTGAAATAACTTTTCTAAACTCTGAGATAGAAATTATTGATGTTGAATAAACTGATTATCAATAAGTTCTGAAATTAATTTATCAGATATTTTTATTAAAGTTTCTACTGAAGAAGAACCTATGTTATCAGATATTTCTTTAATTTTATTCCAATTTTCATCATTTTTTATATTGGAAACGAAATTGTGCCCTTTAACAGTTAAATCAAGAATATCAATAAGTTTACCATAGTCTGCTTTAGTAATCAATAAATCAATTTCTTTTAAATGTTTTACGTGATATTCGATTTCTTTATCTGAATAATTTGATAATTCTTTAGGTTTTTGGTAATTCTTTTCATCATCATCAAACCAGCTATCGCCACTGCCTAAAATACTATAAGATTCTAATTCAGCTTTTAAAAGAATATCACGTATTAAATCAGGGTTTAATCGCATAATTACACCCCCTTTCATCAATAAATTTTCTCTAACAGAGAATTAAAACAAGTGTAACATTAAAGAGTGCATTTTTCAATAAAAAACAGTAAAAATTGTTAATTTAATCGTGCTATCTATTAACCTCTGCATACTGTACACATAGTACACTGCTTGAAGTATGCAGAAAACTGGTATTTTCATTGCCAGCTCCTTTCTTTATTTATTATTTTTTTAACTTTTAAATAGATAGCACAATTAAGTTAATACAAAAATTTATTTTAGGAGGGATTTAAAGCTAATGAATGATTTAAAAATTTTACAGGCAAAAGGAACAATGACATCTCTAGAGATTGCAGAGATAACAGGAAAAGAACATTACAATATCTTAAGAGATATTAGAGATGAAATAGATAAATTGGGAACCGAAAGAGGACAACTCATTTTTGAAGAGTCCTATTACATCAATGAACAAAACAAACAACAGCCAATGTATATTGCAAATATTCAAGGGATTCTACAGCTAGGAGCAAGATATAGTGCAGATGTGAGATATAGATTAATTGAGAAAGTTACCAAAAAAGAAGTTTCACGAAACTATGTTAACAATGATTTAATTGATTTGGAAAAAGACAGAATAAAGCTTGAGAAAAGCAAAATTCTAAAAGAGCTTTCGCAGACAATTTCAAACGAAAGATATAAAGAAACTTTAGCGATTTACAGTGCGAACGCTCTATATGACAAGCCAATTCTTGAACTTCCTACTGCTGAAAAGAAATCATATAGTGCAAGCGAATTATCACAATTAATAATGAACAAACACGGCATAAAAATATCAGGCAACAGGATAGGACGCTTGACAAACGAACATAATTTAAAAACTCAAGAATTCGGATACTGGGCATACGACAAATCAAGACACAGCAATAAACAAGTGGAAAGTTTCAGATATTACGATAATATCATTGAAGAAATCAGAAAATATATTTAGGAGGAATAATGACAATAAGAGAACAACTTGAAAAAGAAATGGATAAACAGGAAATCAAGGAATTGGAGGAAGAAAATGCTGACAGTAAAGAATATGATGAAATGGATGATTTTGATACTGACATCAATTTGGATTCAGATTGAAGTTATCCGAATCAAAGGACATTGGATACTTGGTGGCAATGTGGCTTTTCCGTTTTTGGTGGCACTATTACTATGGTATGTTCCAGCTAGATTTAAAGATTTTAAAGGGCTGTAAATAGGGGGTAATTTTAAAGGAGAAAAAACGATGTTTACAGATGACTATATAAAACAACAGAATGCAAGCCTTAACTTTTTTAAGAACGCTGCTAAGAACTTGCAGGAACTTAACAAGGAATTAAAACAAGACAATGATAAATGGGAGGAAAAGAATAATGAACATTTACGAAAAAATAAATAGGATACAGGTTGAATTAAAAGCAACAAAAGACAACAGAAATGAATTTGGTAAATACAATTACCGTTCAGCAGAAGATATTTATAACGCTTTAAAACCGTTTTTAAAAGAAGATAAATTAATTCTGCTATTTGATGAAAAAATACGGATTGAAGATGAAAGAGAAATTTTGACAAGCACAATCGAAATTATAGATGTGGAAAATCCTGTTGAAAAAATTACGAAAAGTATTGATGTTATTGTAGCGAAACCCAAAAACGGTAATGATTTGACACAAACAACAGGAGTATCAATAAGCTATGCAAGAAAATATTTAATGTGCGGAGCATTTACTATTGACAACGAAAAAGATAACGATGCGATAAATAAGCACGAAGAAAAAAATAATCAGAAACAACAAGCAAAGCCTAAAAAAACTTTGACAAAAGAAGAAAAGAAAGCACGGTTTATAAAATATATAAATGAACATTATACAGATTTTAAAATGAAAGTAGATAAATGCAAATTAGAAAATTCAGCAAAAAGTCTTGATGAAGTTTCTTATGAAAAACTCGAAGAGTTGGCGACATTTATTAAAGATAACATCGAACAAAAGAAGGGAGCATAAATTATGAACGTAGCAATATTAATGGGAAGATTAACACGAGATCCTGAGCTAAAATATACATCAAATGGAAAGGCATACACAACTTTTACATTAGCTGTACAGAAAACAAAAGATGAAGCTGAGTTTATCGACTGTGTCGCTTGGGAAAAGACGGCTGAGAATATAGCTGAATATTTTGGGAAAGGTAACAGAATATTAATACAAGGACGTTTAAGTGTAAACAGTTACGAACAGAACGGAGAAAAAAGGAAATTTACAAGAGTTTTGGCAAACACTTTTGAATTTATTGACAGCAAAAACAGCGGTAGCAGTCAAAATAATAGCAGAAATCGTTATGATTCTGATGAGGACGAAGGGTTTCCTTTTTGATAGCAATTACAAAAATAAATAAAAAATTATAAATTATAAAAATAGAGATAGGAGAAAATAAAATGAGTAAAGAATTAAATTTATATCCATTGAGCGCAGCAGGAAAAAATATTGAAAGAGCGTTTTTGGAAGATGAAATTGATGAACAAACATTAAAAGATACAAGGGAAATGTTGGTAACGGAAATTGAGGACGAAGGAGAGGCAATTGTTCAAATTTATAATAAATTTATAAATTATCTAGGACAAGGAACAGGAGAAAACAAGATTGTTGGAGCAATTGACAAGGAAATTGAAAGACTGAAAAATCTAAAACAGTTCTATACAAAAGGATTTGAAAGATTTTCCAAAAATGTAGTCGAAGTAATGCGAAGCTGTGGGATTGAATCAGGTCAGTCGAACGGAGTACAAACAGAAAGCGGAAGAATAATTTTTTTAAGAAAAAGTAACCGTGAAATAAAACCAAATCCGGAAGATGTGCCTAGTGAATATCAAATATATAAATTTAAGCCATTCCAGCTTAGTTTCGAGGAATACTCACAACTTCCTGACAGTTTGAAAGAAAAATTGCAAATAAGTGAAGTGAGCATTGATAAAAAGCCTTTTCAGGAAGTATTTGGGGATTTTGAAAAAGAAGAAAATTATAATTTAAAAATAAAATAAAAAAGCAAGGGTTAATTGAGGTACTTTAAAACAAAACAGGAGGATTAAAATGAAATATATAGTAACGAGATATTTCGATTATATAGCCGAAAACATTAAAGTTTTCGACAACAAAGAAGAAGCCAAGAAATATTTTGAGGAAGCTGAACAGACATGGAAAGACAGCCTTTATACGCACTTTGAGTTCAAAGAAGTTCCAGATAACGCAAAAATACTGGAAAGTAAATTGGTTGTAAAAAAATAAGAGCGGAGGATTAAAATGGAAAAGAAACGTTGGAGAGCAAAACATGGCGGATACTATCATTACATCAGTTTTCAATTTAAAACAAGTTGGACGGTTGAGGCTTTTTCTAAAGAAGATGATATTAGTTATAATCTAGGTAATTACTTCGAAACAAAAGAAGAAGCAGAGAAGTATGCAGAATATATGAAAAAATGTAGCCTTGAATGGCACAAAAAGAGGGATAATAATGAGTAGAGAAATAAAATTTAGAGCATATCATAAAGAAAGAAAAGAAATATTTGAAATCGCAAGCATAGATTTCGAAGAAAAGAAAGCGACTTTATCGAATGGGGTAATAAAACTTTTAAACGTGGATTTTAAACAATTTGAACTGCTACAATACACAGGACTTAAAGATAAAAATGGTAAAGAAATTTATGAGGTGGATATTGTAAAAATTTTAAAATTAGAGGGCTATGGAGAATATTGTGACCAAGTTGAATGCACAGGAAAAATCGAATGCTATATCTCGGAATTTAGGATACAACCACTTAATCTAAGATTATCTGATGAGAGTATTGTAGAAATCGAGGTTGTTGGAAATATTTACGAAAACAAAAACTTGTTGGAGGAAAATAATTGATAAAGTACGCCGAAATTTACAAAATAAAAATTGAAAACGAAATAAGATTCATAGCAAAAGTGTATATTGATAGAGAAGAAATAGAAGACGAAAGTTTTAGCAGTCCAACTTTTGAAGAGACTGCTAAGCATATTTTAAAAGATTGTGTTATATCTAGCCATATTAATATGACAAAAATGGAGGAATGATGAAAATAAAGAAATATTTTTATAATGCTAATGATATTATGAAAATACTAGAAATAAGTTTAAGCCAAGCATACAAAGTGATTAGGGAGTTAAATGAGGAATTAAAGCAAAAAGGGATACGTGTGCAACGTGGAAAAGTGGCGATTGAATATTTTAACGAACGCTACAAAATTGCTTAGGAGGTATTCGTATGTCCGTTTACAAAGAAAAGAATGATAAAAAATGGAAAGTTGAAATAAGAACGGTTGATTCAACAGGAAAAACAATTAGAAAAAGAAAAAGTGGTTTTAATACAAAAAAAGAAGCAATATTGTGGGAACAAGAATTTTTAAATAAGCTTGCTTCAAATTCAAATATAATGTTTAAAACTATGTGGGAAATTTACTTAGAAGATTGTAGATTAAAAGTAAAAGACAGTACAATTATTAGAAAAATACAGTTAATGAATAATTATATACTTCCTATTTTCGGAAATATTTTGATGAACGAGATAAATACAAACCACATCAGGAACTTTCAAAATGAACTTCTAGAAAAAAAACTTTCAAAAAATACTCTTAGAATTATTGAAAGCCAAGCGAAATGTGTATTTAATTTTGCAGTAAAATATTACAATCTTGAATCTAATCCTATGTCTAAAGTAAAGACAATTGGTTCAAGAAAAAATACTAGGGAATTTTCCATTTGGAGTTTGGAAGAGTTTCAAAAGTTTATATCAGTTATAGAGGATATACAGGATGTTGTGTTTTTTTCACTGCTATTCTGGACAGGTATGAGAGTTGGCGAAGCAATAGCTTTGAATATTAAAGATGTGGATTTTGAAAATAAGAAATTAAATGTTAATAAAACAGTTTCAAGAAGTTTTAATGGAGATATTATAACAAAGACAAAAACAGAGAGTAGCATTCGTAAAATTGCACTTACAGATAAAACACTTGAATTATTAAAAAAACAAATAAATAGAATTTATAAGCCAGCAAACAGCCAAAGATTGTTTGATTTTGGAAGAGGATATGCTAGAAAAAGGTTTCTTGAATATGTAGAGCTATCTAAAGTTAAAAAAATAAGAATGCACGATTTAAGGCATTCTCACGCAAGTTTTTTGATTCAGAAAGGTGTAAATATTTTAGCCATTTCCAAAAGGCTTGGACACGAGGACATCAAAATGACATTAAATACCTATGCTCACTTGTATGAAGAAGAAAATAAAAGAATGATAGATATTTTGAACAAAATTTAAAAATTTTATTCTGCCCCTTTTTTACCCCTTTTAGCAAAATAAAAAAGTTATATAATTCTCT
The DNA here is from genome assembly GCF_938036635.1 of uncultured Leptotrichia sp. Classification (NCBI taxonomy): domain Bacteria; kingdom Fusobacteriati; phylum Fusobacteriota; class Fusobacteriia; order Fusobacteriales; family Leptotrichiaceae; genus Leptotrichia; species uncultured Leptotrichia sp. The sequence continues at coordinate 3,059 of NZ_CALHQO010000122.1, read as the reverse complement.
AAAATAAAAGGGATATTCACTTTTAATGGAATATCCCAAACATCTGAATTAATTTTTAATTTATTATTTAACTAGCATAACTGTAGGAACACTAGGCACTCTAAATCCTTCTGGATGTCCAGGTGTCGAATTTCCTAACCAGTCATATATAAACTTAATCTGATCATCATAATGTCTTATACATTTATGAGATTCTGGATAAGTTCCTATTTTTTTAGCTGTTGCAGCTTTTCTTTGCTCTCTTGTATTTTTTGGTTCAAATAATGATGGAATACTGTGCATATAACCTCCACCACTAAATCTTACGGCATTTTTTGCATCTCCTACAACTGCCTTGTTATCTGAACCTGTGTACTGCATTACAGGTTTAGAGTAAGCAATTAGGAAAGTTCCATAAGGTGTGGCAAATGAATTTCCAGCATCTTTTCCAGTAGTTACAAATGAAGAAGTTACTACATTCCAGTTATCTCCTGCTTTTTCTATAACCATTTCATTTTGACTTGCTCTGTCAACATAGATAAATCTTGTTATTTCGCCAGTAATTCCTGCATCTTTCAAATATCTTTTTGTAGAAGGTTTTAAATAATAAGTACCATTATCATAGGCATCTATTTTTACTTTTACGTATTTATCATTTTCTTCTTCCACAATCATAATTGTTCTATCTGGAATATTTATATAATCCTTAAAACTTTTATCTGTATAACCAAATTCACTTTGATTAGCACGATTTCCAAATTTATCTCTTTTACCTGATTCCCCTCCTCCAAGCGGAACATAATCATCTAAGACATATATTTTTTTATTGGCACTAACTGCTTCTTTTATAAACTTATTTGTCTTCTCAACTTTTGCCATCATGTCATTCCAGTCAAATTCTCTTTTTTCAACAGCTGATTTTGGAATATAACCTATTTGATTATCAAAAAATACTTCATACCATTCATCTGATTTATTTCCAGCATTAGTTTTAACGATACCAGTTGTTTTGTATTTATGAGAATATGCTGCTGATTTTATAGTTTTTGCATTAGAATTTGGCTCTTTTCTTATATTTGTCGCTTCTTTTACAAAAACAAATTCATCCATTTCTTTTGGTGAATGTTTGTCGTATTGAAAATTGAATGTTAAGTTCTTTGGTCTTTGAGTATTAAATTCTTTAATATATGAGTATTGTCCTCTTGATGAATTCGTATTTTTTCGTGCTTCTATAGTTTCTTTTGTCTCTTTTTCCTTTGATTCATTTTCTTTTTTTTCAATTACAGAATTTTGAACCTTTTCCATATTAGACTGTTTTGAAGTTTCTACAGGCTTGGTATTTTCTATAGTTTTGTTGTTTTTCTGATTTCCTTTAGAATTATCTTCATTTTTTTTTGGCGATACTGGCTTTTTGTCCATTTCATTAGTCTTTATCTCTTTAACTGGCTGCACTGTTTCTGGTTTCTTTTCTGATTTTTGAGTCTGTGTTTTTTGCTTTTGTGCAGATGTAACTCCGCTTTTTTTTGGATATTCTGCTATAAATCCTTTTATAAAAGTATCAAATTTTGCTTCAAATTCAGATTTAGTTATTGTTTTTTCTACACTTTTTCCTTTTACAAATTTTGCTTTTTCATTAAATACATAAGGAGTAAATTTTAAACGCACATTATTTCCTTCTACTGCATAATCTACATCTATTTTATCCTTAATTCCATCTCCATCTAAATCAGGCTCCAATGAAATTTGTTTCCATTCTATTTTTTTTACTTCCTTCGGTGCTGAAAAAGCATTAATTGACATTACAGAAAGTATTAATAATGCCACCATTGAAAATTTCATTTTTTGTAAATTTATTTTATTTATCATAAATTTATTTCTCCTTATTATTTATTTTAAGGTTATTTTATAAAACTACTGCTATTACAGGCTCTTCAGGTATTGTGTTATCTCTATCCTTGATTTTACTGTCTGCATTTATCCATCCAACAATAAATTCAATCTGATCATCAAAATGTCTTACACATTTATGAGAATCTTTATAAGTTCCTATTTTATGAGCTGCTCCTGTATTTAACGTTGAACCTCTAAAATTAAGTCCTACAGGAATTCCATGCATATAACCTCCACCACTGAATCTTACTGCATATCTAGCACTTCCTCCGATAGTCAAGTCTGATCTTCCAGGAAGAGTTTTATCCCCTTCTCTTGCGTGTCTTGTAAATGTCATATACGGTCTTGTGAAAGCTATCAAAAATGCTCCATGTGGTGTTTCGTATGATCCCCATCCATCTTTTCCTGTTGTTACGTAAGAATATGTTACCACTTCATATTTTTCAGTTTCAGGATTTCTTTGGAATAGTGCTTCAGTTTGACTATGCGGGTCAATTGCAACAAATTTATTTACCTTACCTTTTATATTTTCTACTTGTTTATATGTTTCTTCTTTTTTCTCAATGAAGTAAGGTCCACCATAAAATGGTGTTTCTATTTTTAACATATTATTTTCTTCACCAATTATTCTAAAAATTGTCTGATCAGGAATATTAATAATTTCTCCTTCTTTTTTAGAATTTGTATAGCCTATGATACTTTGATTATTTTTATTTCCAAATTTGTCCTTTTCACTAGGTTTATCACGTGATAAAGGTTTGTATTCAGTAATAATATACAATTTTTCATTATCTTTAGTTGCTGTATCAATAAATTTATTTACAATCTCGATTTTTTTAATCATTTTGTCCCAGTAAAAACCTCTTGGTGAAACAGTATCTTCATTACCAGCTATAAATCCTCTAACAGTCGTTGGATTTTCTGCAATAACCTTACCATCTTTATCTTTATTAATTTTTTTACTTACATTAGTGCTAGCTTTTTTTGTAAATTCTGTAAAGTACCATTTTGGACTGTTTGCAGCATCTGATACCATATCAAATAGTATTTCAGGTTTTTCACTAAATCCTAAATGTGTTATGGCATTTCCATTTGGTGCCTCCAGCAAGCTTGATTCCTTTTTTATAAATAAAAAATTATTTGTATTTTCTGGCGCATGATTATTAAATTTTATTTTATCAAAAACTATA